>JAEKLQ010000058.1 GCA_019509785.1 Fibrobacterota bacterium
ACATCCGGACCGTGCAGGATTTGCTGGGGCATAGCGACTTGGCGACGACGATGATCTACACCCATGTCGTGCAGTCGTTATCGGGGCGGGTGATGAGTCCGTTGGATACATTCGGGGAGGGCGGCGAGCTGCGCGAACCCCAGGCGAGTTACGCGGACTGGGCGGGCGTGCTTTCCCTGGTCGATCGGTCCGGGCAATATTAGCGGGAAGGCGGAATCGGGGCGGAAAGAACGGGCGGCCGGATAAAGTGCCAGGCCTTGCCTGAAGACCGGTCTCGCGGCGGTCAGAGGAGGCGCGGCGGTCGAATGAGCGGGGCGGTCAGACGAGGGTGGTCAGGCGAGTCTGCGGGTGAAGGCGATGTAGGAGAGGTCGGGGAGTTTCTGGCCCAGGGCGGAGGCGCGGGAGGCCATCTGGCCGCGGTGGTGGAAGCCGTGGGAGAAGACATGGAGGATCATGTCGCGCGGGGCCGAACGGTGGGCGGAGCCGTCCAGGCGGAGGTAGTCGATTTCGCGATCGGCGAGGCCGGTACGTAACAGGGCAAGCCAGCCATCGCGGCATTCATCGTTCAGGTTGGCGAGGGAATTGAGGAAGAGCGGGTCGAACATGCGGCGATCCCAGTCCCGGCCGTAGGCCCGGTCCAGCCAGGCCTTGTCGCCCCGGAGGATGTGGCTGGCCATGGCCACGAAATATTCCTTCTGGTCTCCAGCATTTCAATGGCCCCGGGCGACTACGCCGTTGCTGTTCCCGGCGGGTAGGCCGTCCAAAGGCGCGTCGGTCAGGTCTTCCTTCACCTTCCAGCCGCGCTTCTCTTTGATCTTCTCCCACGAGTAGTAGAAGGTCGGAACTACGACCAGGGTCAGCAGGGTGTTGAAGGCGAGGCCCCAGAATATGGCCCAGGCCATCGGCTTCCACCACAGGGCCGATTCCGATTTCGTTTCGAAACCGAAGTGGACGAAGTCGAGGCCCCAGCCGGTGGCCATGGGCAACAGGCCCAACATGGCGGTCACCGCGGTCAGGAGGACGGGGCGCAGGCGCGTGGCGCCGCCTTCCACCACCGCTTGGCGCAGGGGATGGCCGTGGCGGCGCAGATGGTTGATGAAATCGATGAGCACGATCCCGTTCTTGGCCACCACGCCCGCGAGGGCGATGATGCCGATGCCGGTCATCATGATCGCGAAAGGCACCTGCATGATGGCGAGGCCCCAGTACACGCCGCCGATGGCGAGCAGGACTCCGATGAGCACCAGGAAGGGCTGCAACACCGAGTTGAACTGCATCACCACGATCAGGAACACCAGGGATACGGCCATGAAGAAGGCCTTGAAGAGGAAGCGCGTGGTATCGTCCTGTTCGCGGTTGCTGGAGCCGGCTTGGATGCGGTAGCCCGGAGGCGCAGTTTTGTTGAGTTCGGCGGCGATTTTGGCGCCGGCGGCCTTGGCGCCGGACTCGTCCTGGACGCCGGGGGCCATGTCGCCCCAGACCTGGATGGTCCGGTTGCCTTCGACGTGGGAGATCTTCGCCAGGCTGGCGCCTTGGGTGATGCGGACCATGGAGGTGAGCGGTACCTGCGCGCCGTCATGGGGAACGGTGATTTGGTCCAGGCCCTGGAAGTTCTCGCGGGTCTTGGGATCCAGGCGCACCATCACGTCGTACTCGTCCTTACCGACGCGGAACTTGGCGGCTTCGATGCCGTGGATGGAGCCGCGTACCGCCAGGGCCACGTCGGCGGTGGTCACGCCCAACGCCTTGGCCTGCTCGCGATCGATGTCGACGCGCAATTCCGGGCGCACGGGATCGTAATCCCAATCGGGATTGACCACGTTGGGGATGGTCGCGATTTTGGCCTTGAGGTCGCCGGCCAATTTGGAGAGCATGCCGAAGTCATCGCCCACGACTTCGAAGGAGACGGGATGGCCCTGGGGCGGGCCTTGTTGCTGTTCCTTAACCGAGACCTTCCAGCCCGGCAAGATATCCTTCATGTTCCTCTGCATCCAATCCATGGACAGCCAGGAGCTCACGTTGCGTTCGCTATAGTCCTTGAAGGACACGTCGACGTAGGCCTTGTGCGACTCGGGCTGGCGGTCGCCTCCGTTATTGTCGGGGGGCCCGAAGCCGACCACGCCGGAGAAGGCGTCCACGTCGGCGCTATCGGCGGGCATGGTGAAGAGCTTCTTTTCCACCACCTTGAGGGCGGAATCGGTTTCGCTGATGTCGATGCCCAAGGGCCCGGTGACGCCCACGGCGGCGACCAGGGGATCGATCTTGGGGAAGAACAGGACGCCCAAGTGGGTGGCGCCGTAGACCATGATGCCGCCGACGAAGAACAGGACGCAGAACGCGAAGATGAGCCAGGGATGCACGATGATTCGATCCAAGGCGCCGCCGTAACGCTGCTTGACTTTTTCCCAGCGCTCGCCGCCCTCTTCGAGTTTGGGGCTCTTGACCATGAACAACGATGCGAAGACGGGATTGAATACGAAGGCGACGAAAAGGGATCCGGCCAGGGTCACGGATACGGTGATGGGCAGGTACTTGAAGAACTGGCCCATCATGCCGGGCATCAGAAGGAGCGGCAGGAAGGCGAAGATGGTCGTCAAGGTGGCGGTGGCCACCGGCAACATCACTTCCTTGGTGCCGTCGATGGCGGCCTGGACGCGGTTCTTCCCCATGGTCAAATGTCGGTAGATGTTCTCGACCACGACGATGCCGTCATCGACCAGCATGCCTAACGCGATCACCAGGGAGAACAGCACCACCATGTTCAGGGTGATGCCGGAATAATCCAGCACCAGGAATCCCATCATCATGGAGAAGGGGATGGCGGTGGAGATGAAGAAGCTGTTACGGGCGCCCAGGAAGAAGGTGAGCACGATGAATACCAGCAAGACGCCGGTAAGGATGTGGTTGATCAGTTCGTGGAACATGCGGCGGATGGCGATGGACTGATCGAGGGTGTACTTGACTTCGGTTCCGTGCGGCCAGCTGGGCTGCAATTCCGCGACGATGGCCTTGGCCTGGTCCACCAGTTCCACGATGTTGGAGCCCGGGCGTTTGGTGAGGGAGATGGCCACCGAATTCTTCCCGTGCAGGCGGAAGACGGTCGAGCGATCGCGGGCGTATCCGAAATGCACGTTGGCCACGTCGCGCACGCGCACCAGGCTGGAGCGGGTCCCGCGGACGATCAGATTCGCGAAGTCGTCGGGATTGGACAGTTCGCCGGTGAGCTGGATGCTGAAGCGGTTGCCGCCGGCCACCAAGGTGCCGCCCGGGATGTTGCGATGGTTCCCTTGCACCGTCTTCATCAAATCGTCGAGGCTGACGCCGTATTGGCGCATGCGGTAAGGATCGGCGTCGATGGCCACTTCCTTGGTCTGCTTGCCGGTCAGATCTGCGTTGAGAACGCCGGGCAGGGCCTTCATGCGATCCTTGAGGTCGTCGGCGAGGCGATCCAGGCGTTCGCTTTCGTAGTCGCCGGACAGGGAGATGACGAAGATGGGCATGTTGGAGAAGTTCAGCTCCGTGACCACCGGCTCCTTGGCGTCGTCGGGGATATCGGGCTTGGCCTCGTCGACCTTGTCCTTGACGCGGCGCAAGGCGGTCTCCACGGGCACGTCGGCGTTGAATTCCACCTGGATCAGCGAGACGCTTTCCATGGATTGGCTGGTGGACTTCTTCATCCCGTCCAGGCCCTGGAGCTTGTCCTCGATCTTGTCGGTGACCAGCTTTTCCATGGAGGGGGATCTTGACCTCGGGGAAGGATTCCAGGGGCATGCTCTTGAAGGACATCGAGCCCGCGATGAGCAGGATGATCGCCAGCACGATGACGGTGACCGGATTTTTGACTGCGAACTTGGTCATGGGGGACTCCCTGGTGTCAATTCAGTGAAAAGGGTACAGGGTTCAGGGTACAGGGTTTGGGCTGCGGTTGCGCGTTTACGACGTTTCCCTGCACCCTGAACCCTGTACCCTGCACCCTCGGTTTTCCTTACTTACCCGCCGCCAATTGCCGCGGGATGTCGTATACGATCTTCGATCCCGTCGCCACCTGGAAGGCTCCGGTGGTGATCAAGGTATCGCCTCCCGAAACGCCGTTGTCGATGACGACCGAGTCGCCGGAGGTGGCGCCCAGCTTCACGGGCACTTCCAGGGCCTTGCCGCCGCGGGCAAGCATCACCATGGTGCCCTCTTGCATCCGCAGCACCGCCGTCGAAGGGACGACCACGGCATTGGCGATCTTGCGGCGCAGGATGCGGGCGCGGCCCACCATGCCCGGGCGCAGCGTATTGCCCGGATTGGGCACTTCGATGCGGGCCATGACGGTGCGATTGTGTTCCTCCACCGCGCGATCCACGCTTTTCAGCCTGCCGGAGAAAGCGCGTCCGGTGTCTTGCACCAGGGAGAATTCGGCGGTCTGGCCTTCATGGAAATCACGGGCTTCGGTTTCGGGGATGGACACGACCGCCTCCAGACGGTTGGTCGCGGCCACGCGCACCGTAGGCGCGTTGGGGGCCACCGATTGGAATCGCTCCACCAGACGGCTCACCAGCACGCCGGCGAAGGGGGCCTGGCAGCGGCTGTCTTCATAGGTACGCTGGGCCTGCAGCATGCCGACGCGCGCCTGTTGGAAGCCCAACTCGGCCTGGTCGAGCACGGCCTTGCCCACGAATCCCTTTTCCACGTTCACCTTTTGGCGCTCGAGCTCTCCCCGGGCCACTTCGACCTGGGACTTGGCAGCCGCGAGCATGGCCGAATACTTGGCGCTCTCGATGTCGCACAAGGCTTGCCCCGCCGCCACCGACTTGCCCACGTCGCTGATCTGGTTCACCCGCCCGCCCTGCATGGGCGCGGTCAGGGTGGCGTCTTCGCCACCACGCAGATCGGCGCTGTAGGCGCCCCAATCCTCGAAAGGACGGACCAGGGCCGCCGTGACCACCACGTGGATGGCTTCGCCCGACGCGGCCGGCGCGCCGCTTTCCGCGGCCCCTTCTTTCTTCTTGCAACCGCCCAGCGCCAGCAGGACGATGAGGGCCGCCGCAGCGGTGACGGCGTGCGGGGCCGCTCTAAATAACGGGGCGTGGATGCGGATGTTCATGGGACCTCCTCAGTAATCAAAGCTTTGCCTAGGGCGAGCCGCAAGGCGGCCTGGGAACGGATGCGGGCATGGTTGGCGCCCAAGTAACCGAAGGACGCGTCGCGAAAGGCTTGCTCCGCTTCCAGTAAATCGGTGAGCTGGCCTTTACCGGCCCGGAAATCCTCGCTGAGCATTTCCTGCGCAGCCTGGGCGGCTTGTACGGCCTGCTGGGCGGCCGCCAGCGACGTATCCGAAGTCTGGTAATCGCGCCAGGCGTTCTCGATCTCGATACGCATCATCTTGCGGGCCTGGCGGGCCGAGAGCCCGAGGGAACGGGCGTCCGACTGTAACTGATGCGCTTGGGACATGAGTCCCATGCCGTCGAAGATGGGCCAATTGAGGCCGATGCCAACCTGCCATTCGCGGTTTTGCTCCAGCTCCCCCAATTGATTGAGCTTGTAGGCCAGCACGCCGACCTTGCCCGTCGCCCCGAGGGAAGGCAGGTATTGCATCTTCAGGTATTTGGCCTGGCCTTCCAGCGATTGCTGGCTCAATTCCATGGCCCGCACGTCCGGACGCTCGCTAATGATTTGATCCAGCGACTGGCTGTCCGGCAAGGCGCTCACGGGCTCGACGGCGATATGCGCCGAAGTATCCAGGTCGGTTTGCGCGTTCAGGGCCCGGCCCAGTACGCGGTTGAGCGCCATCAGGGAAGCGGCCGCATCGCGCTCGGCCTGGAGGCGCTGGGGTTCCAGCGACTTTTGATAAGTGACCGCGCGCAAGACGTCCGAGCGGCGGAAGGCGGCGCCCATTTTGAAGTTCGTCTGGAGGAAGTTCACCGTTTCCGTGGCCCGCTTGGTGGAGGCCTCGAAAGTGCCGAGGCGGGCCTTGGCGGTCACCGCGCCGTAATACGCGTCCAGCACTTGCAATTGCAATTGCTGGAGGGAACGCCGTTGGTCGCTTTCGTTGGCGCGCTCTTGGATGCCGGCGGTGTGGATGGCTTGCGACAAGCGGCCGAAGGAGAAAAGCGATTGGTCAGCCTGGACCCCATAGCTCATGCGGGTCTGGGCGATGTTGATGACGCTCGATCCGCCTCCCTGCGGGGTATTGTCGACGGGTACTTCGCCGTTCACCACCTTCAGGCTACCGTCCGGATTCTTCTGGTAGACGGGAGCCGGTTTGAATCCCAAGGAACTCGGGTCGAAGGGCGAAGCCCCGCGGCCCACGTCCGCGTAGGCGGAGATGCGCGGGAAGCCGCTGGACCAGGCTTGCTGCTCGAGCGCTTTGAAGCGTACCGTTTTCTCCTTGAGGATCAAGGCCTCTTCGCTATGGGCCATGGCCTCGCGGATGGCTTGCTCTAAGGTGAGGGACTCGGCATGCGCGCGCGCCCCGAGCAGGAGCACGGGGAGCGTGGCGGCGAGGAGGCCGAGTCGAACGGGATTATTTGGCATGGTATTCCGCCCTGGCTTTATCGGTGAGCAAACCCTCGAACAGCGTCTTGCAGATGGCGTCGTACACGGCGGAGGGCTTGAAGGGAAGCGATGACAACGTTTCCGGATTGAGGATGTCGCGCACGACGGTCGAGTAGATCAGGATGAACAGGCGTTCGTCCACGTCCTTGCGGAACTGGCCCTTCTGCCGGCCTTCCTTGATGAGGGCGCCGAAATCGTCGGCGATGGTCTTCTGCCGTTGCTCCTCGACGCGCTTCCAGATATCCGGGGCATGGCGGCGCAGATCATGGACCAACGGCTCGCTCATCTGGTTGAAGAGCGCGTTCAGGTAAGACATGGTGAGCTTCAGCCGTTCCAAAGGGGATAAGTCCTTCCGGCCGCATATCGCCTTGAGCTCGCCGTTGCATTCTTGGATATGGGCGGAAGTGGTCGCCTCCAGCAAATCCTCTTTGCTGGGAAAGTGCCGGTACAGGGTTTTCTTGCTCATGCCCAGCGCCTCGGCGGCTTCATCCATGGTCACGCGGCTGAAGCCGTAACGGAAGAACAAGCCGCGCGCCTCCGCGAGGATGCGGTTGCGGACCTCGTTCTCGGTGTGCACGCTGGTGTCGGCTGGGGCGGACATAATCAGGAAACCCTGGAAACTCCTTAAGTGTCTGGAGTTTCCAAACTAATCATTGTCCTGTCAATTTGACAAGGGGGTTTCGCGCACCGGGCCGTTTCCGGGGGCGTTTCCAAATAGGTAGCAAAGCCAGATTTGCTGGTCAGCGGCCCGGCGCTAATTAGGGAGCATGGCCCGATTCCGGTTACTGACCGAGAGGTAACCGGTAATTTCCCGCCGCTCAATCTCCAGAAGAGGTAATTTCTCCCCCACTCCCCCCAGAAAGGCAAGCCATGTCCAGCTATTATCTCTCTGAAGATTTGGCCCGATTCGGTGAAATGGCCAAGACCCAGCCGGGACTGTTCGATCTGTTCATGAAATGGTACGGGGCCGCGATGGAGCCCGGCGCCTTGGACGGGCGGACCAAAAAGCTGATCGCCCTGGCGGTCGCATTCGCGATCCAAGAGCCCTACTGCATCGACTCCTACGCGGGCCAATGCGCCGAAGCGGGCATTTCCCCGGAAGAAATGGCGGAAGCGGTGAACGTGGCGGCTTCCATCCGGGGCGGCGGGACCATCGCCCATTGGGCGCAGGTGGGAAATACCCTGGCCCGTAAGGGCTGAGGCCGCATGGGCAAGCGCCTGATCGTGATCGGGGCCGGCCCCATGGGCCTGTACGCCGCCTTCCTGGCCGCGCGACGAAACCTGGACGTAACCGTTTTGGAACGGGATCGTATCGGCGCCTCCCTGCTGGGCTGGGGCCCTACGCGCTTGTTCTCGCCCTTATCCATGAATGCGCCCGCGGCCGTGCTGCAGGCCTTGCCGGGACTGCCGGCCGGGGACGCCCTCTTGACCGGGCCCGAAATGGTCGAACGCGTGCTCCTTCCCTTGTCCCGCCATCCGCTCCTATACGATCGCGTGAAGACGGGCCGGCGCGTGCTGGCGATTGGCCGCGCGGGGATGCGTCGTCTCGACTTCGCCGGCCATCCCGTGCGTCAGGAAAAACCTTTCCGCTTACTGGTGGAGGACGACGCGGGCGAGCGGATGATGGAAGCGGATTTCGTTTTCGACGCCGGCGGTAGCACGACTCCTGGCGCGGCCGGAGCGGGGGGAATGCCCGCCGTGGGGGAAAGGGCCGTCGAGGGCCGCATCCTACGGAGCCTGGGATCGCTGGAGGCTTTTCTCGCGGATGCGCCCCGCGGGAGGCTCCTCCTTATCGGCCATGGGCATTCGGCCGCCCAGGCCATGGTCCTCCTGTCCGCTGCTGTCCATTCCCGGGGTAACTTGCAAGTGACCTGGGCTTTCCGCTCCCGCCACCGCCGTCCCATACCGGAAGTGGCCGAGGATCCGCTGCCGGCGCGCGCGGCCGTGGCGGCCGCCGCCAACGATCTGGCCGCCGCGCCGCCGCCGGGCCTGGAAGTGCGCCGCGGGGTTTCCTTGAGCGCCTTGGAACGCATAACCGGTTCGGGTCGATCTGAAGCTCGATCTAGGGATCGGTCCGGGGAGCGATCCGGAGAAGGATCCGGAAACCGGTCCGGGGAGCGGCTAGAAGCCGCCTTCACCGCCGGCCCCTCTCTCGAAGTCGATACCGTGGCCGCCTTCACGGGATATCGGCCCGATCTCACCTACTTAAGCGAATTGGCCCTCGACCTTTCCCCCGTTTCCGAAGGCACGCGCCGGCTGCACGCCGTTCTCGCGGGCGCTTCCGATTGCTTATCGGTGCCCGCGCCGCAGGCGGCGGATCTGGATTCCGGGGAGGCGGGCTTGTTCCTGATCGGGGCCAAGTCCTACGGCCGGTCCAATGCCTTCCTCCTTCGCGATGGCATCCGCCATGTGGAATCGATCCTTGGCCGCATCGCCTGAATCCGCCTACCCTTCGGTTCCCATGCTCGGCTTGGACACGGTTTGGTTCCAGGTCGCCGGATCGGTTTGCAATCTCGCCTGCACCCACTGCTTCATTTCCTGCTCGCCCCAGAACACCCGCCACGCGCCTCTCGATCTGGCCGCGGTGGAACGCTATCTCGCCGAGGCGGAGGCTCTAGGGGTGCGGGACTATTATTTCACCGGCGGCGAACCGTTCCTGAATCCTGAATTGGAAGCCATCCTGGCCGCGGCCTTACGGCGCGGGCCCGCCACGGTCCTGACCAATGGGACCTTGATCAACGCGCGCCGGGCGGCCGCCCTCAAGGCCTTGTCCGAAGCCTCCCCGTATAGCCTCGACATCCGGCTTTCCCTGGACGGTTTCGATGCGCTCTCCAACGACGCCATACGGGGAGAGGGCACTTTCGCCCGCATCCTGGAGGCCTTGCGCCATTTGGCGTCGGCGGGGATCAATCCCGTGATCACCGTGACGGAAGCTTGCGAAGAGGCGGCGACGGCGGAAGGGCGGGCCCGCCTGCTGGAAGGGTTGCGGGCCCTGGGCCTGGAACGGCCGCGCTTGAAGGTGATGCCCTTGTTACGGCTGGGCGCCGAAACGGAACGCTCCCGCGCTTACGCCCCCGAGGAAAGCCTGGCCGGGGCCGAGCCCGGCCCGGAGGCCTTGGCGGCCTTGCAATGCTCGTCGGCGCGGATGGTGACGGCGGAAGGGGTATTCGTTTGCCCCATCCTCATCGACGCGCCGGAGGCGCGCATGGGGGCGACCCTGCGGGAGACCTTGCGGCCTTATCCTTTGCGGCATCGCGCCTGCCACACGTGCCATGCGAAAGGCCTGTCGTGCGCGACGTGAGAGGGGAAACCTCAAGGTTACCTCGGGAAAGCGGAGGGGCGCGCGAGATTTTCCTCGGCGATTTCCGGCGCGTGGCCCTGTTCGGGGGGATCTATTCCAATTACCTCGCCCTGGATGCCGCCTTGCCCATGGCCGTCGCCCGCGGCGTCGACCGCATCGTGGCCTTAGGGGACTTCGGGGCCTTCGGCCCGTTTCCCGATCGCAGCGTGGAGATCCTCCGCTCGGCCGGCATCCCTTGCCTGCAAGGCAATTACGAAGAGGCCCTCTCCCAAGGGGCCGACGATTGCCGTTGCGGCTACGTCGATCCGCGGGACAATCATTACGCGCGCTTGTCTTTCGAGTACACCGCCGCGAAGACCGCTTCCATACACAAAGCCTGGATGGCGGGGCTTCCCGGCCATCTGCGCTTCACCCTAGGGAACGCCCGGGTGCTGTGCTGCCATGGATCGCCGCGGCGGGTAAACGAATTCCTATGGGCCAGCGCCACGCCGGATGCCTTCCTGCGGCGCATGCTGGACGAATACGAGGCGGATATCCTGGTATGCACGCATACGGGCCTGCATTGGGCCCGATTCCTGGCGCCCGAGCGGCCGGGAGCGCCGCGGCGCGGTTTGGTGAACGCGGGCGCCTTGGGGAGGCCCGCCAACGACGGCCGCACCGAGGTCCGCTTCGCGATCCTGGAGGCCGCCGGTCCGGACGGGCCGCGGGCGGAATTCCTGCCGGTGGCCTATGACGCCGCGCGTTTGGCGCGGGAGATGGCTGAAGAAGGCCTGCCCCGCGAGTTCGGCGAGACGCTATTGACCGGCTGGTGGACGACCTGCCTGGAAATCCTGCCTGCGAAGGAGCGGGCGGCGGGGCGCTTCTAGGTCCCGCCGGCCGGCCTTAGCGGTTCCCTTTTTCGTCCTAACCCCTTCGCTTTCCGCGCTTCCGCATCACCCGCCTGGATTAGCTTAGCTAACTCAGGGTATGATGGGAAAGGCCCTTAGGGGAGGGATCTTTGACCGTGTTCCGTTCAGTTTTAGCGGCACTCGCTTGCCTGCTCGGGGGGTTGGCCGTGTCCGCGGCCGGCCCGGCGCAAGCGGCCGATGACCTCAATTCCTGGTCGCATTCCCAGAACCTGTATTACGATACCTCCCCCGCGGGCGCCGACGTGCCCGCCCTGATCGGGAATTTCCCGGTGTTGGTGCGGCTGCGGGCCGCCAATTTCCCTTTCGATCAGGCCATGCGCGGGGGACAGGATCTGCGCTTTTCCAAGCCGGACGGCACGCCCCTCAATTACGAGATCGAGCGCTGGGATTCGGCCGGGGCCAAGGCCGATGTCTGGGTGCGTATCGACAGCATACCCGGCAATTCCCAAGGGGTGCTGGCCCGCATGTACTGGGGCAAGGCCGGATCGGTTTCCGCATCCGATGGCAATGCGGTCTTCAATCCGGCCATCGGCTTCGAATACGTTTGGCATCTCGGAGGAGCGGGGACGGGAGCGCGCCCCAATTCCGTGGGCGGGAAACCGGCCGCGACGCCGATCAATTACGACGGGGACGAATCCCGGGAAGGGATGGCGGGCCTGTGCGATAGCCTGGACGGGAACGCCGCGGGGGATTACCTGGACCTGGGCAGCGGATATACCGACCTATCCCCCAACCTGACGATTTCGATGTGGGCCTCGCCCTCGCGGGCCTCGGTATGGGGCCGCCTTCTCGATCTGGGGAATGGCGCCGCCATGGACAATATCCTGTTCTCGCGGGTGGGCGGTTCCCAGGATCTTGTTTTCCAGCTTTATGCGGCTTCCGGGCAAACCGCGGCCGCGGAATTGAAGGCGACGGGCGCGCTGACCTTGGATCAATGGCAGCTTTTCGCCCTTACCGTGAACGGTACCGCGGCATCGATATACCGCAATGGCGTGTTGGTGGCCTCGGGAACGCTGGCCGCGCCGGTTTCGAACGTGAGCCGCATCCACAATTACCTGGGGCACTCCAATTGGACCGCCGACGAATACTTCGCCGGCAAGCTGGACGAGGTGGAACTGATCCGTTCCTCCCATAGCGCCAATTGGTTCAAGCTCGCATACGCGAACCAGAAGCCGGACCAGACCCTCATCTCTTTCACCCCGCCCACGCCGCAATGCGCGAACCCCAAGTTCGGCGTCCCCGCCGATACTTCGCTTGCGGAGGCTTCCCCGCTGGACTTGAAGGGCGTGGCCGATTGCGCCTCTTCCTACCAATGGGCGGCGGTGTCGGGGCCGGCGCCCCGCATCCTCGATCCCGAGGTTAAGACGCTCCACGTCGCTTTGCCCCGCGTCACCGGGGACACGACCCTCGTTTATCGGTTTACCGCCATGCTCGCGGGAGCCGCCCAAACCCACGACGTAGCCGTCCACGTACGGGAAGCCATTCCCGATCCGGCCTTCACCCTTGCCAACGCCGCTTGGAACGGAAAGGACTCGCTGGTGCTTCGGCCCGCGATCGAGAATTCGGCCGCCATACGCTCCAGCCCGGAGTCGACCCTTACCTACGCTTGGACCCTTTCCGGGGACCTGGCCGATACGACCTGGGAAAGCGATGGCCTGCTTCTGCGCGCGGCTCCGGATGGGAGCGTTCTGCGGGTGGGATTGTGCCTGGGCAATAACGGCCCGCTCGTTTGCGATACGGCCACGGTCACCGTGGGCGGGACCGTAGGATTGGCGCCGTTCGTGGGGAAGAAGCCGCCGGCGCGGTCCCCTCTCCGCGATGCGCGCGGTCGTAGGCTAGCCGGCGAATCTAAGTCCCGACGCGCGTTTCCTGTTCCGCGGCCGTAAGGGTTTTCGGACCGTTCCCCGCGCCTACGGGGGGCGGTTCCTCCGTGTGATAATAGTAACCGTAGCGGGCATAATAGTTATCGTCCGCCGGGGAGCGGTGGATGCCGTTGATGGCGGCGAGGATGGGAACCTCGCGTTCCAGGAAGGGCTCCAGCGCCCGCGCCGCCTCGCGGGCGGGCACTTGCCCGGAGCGCAACACGAAGAGCATCCCGTTGCACATGCCCGCGAAGTTAACGGGGTCGGCGGTGACGATCACCGGCGGCCCGTCCACGATGACCACTTCGAAGGCGGCGCGCATCAGCTTGAGGTAATAATCCATGGGGGCGCGATAGGCCGCCTCCGTGGCCGACTCGTCGTAATGGCCCTTGGGCATGACCGAGAGGCCGGCTTGCACGGTGGGCAATTCCAGGCTATGGGCGCGGCGGCCGAAATCGGGATCGACGCCGCCGCGCAGGAGATCGATGAGGCCGCGTTGCGGGGAGAACCCGAAGATGGCCTCCTGCCGGCCATGGCGGAAATCGGCGTCGACCAGCAAAGTGCGCCGCCCGCGGCGGGCGAAGCCGACGGCCAGATTGGCGGCCACGGTGGACTTGCCTTCGTTAGGCTGGGTGCTGGTGACAAGGAGGGTGAGGGCCCCGCGACCCGGCTCGTTGCCGAAATGGTGTTCCAGTTCCACCCGCAAGGCGCGGTAGGCTTCCACGTCCGCGGGACCCGGGAGGCGGCCATGGTGCAGGAGGTGATCGTCGACGGGCCGCCCGCCTTGGGAACGGCCGGGCATCCGGCGCGCGCGGCCGCTTAGGTAGAAGAGCGAGCCGGCCACCTTCACCTTGAGCATGCGCTCGGCGTCGTCCTTGGTCCAGACGCGCGGGAACAAAATCTGCGACAGGAGCAGCCAGAACAAGCCCGGGAAGAAGGCCACCACCACGGCGGCGGCGGAGAATACCAGGCGGCCGCGCAGGGTGGGCGCCTCGTAAATAGGCGGACGCGCGGGATCCATGATGTTGACGTCGAACAGGCCCGGGCCCGCGCCCAGCTTGGCTTTATCGTACTCGCCTTGCAAATCCTGGAG
Organism: Fibrobacterota bacterium; assembly: GCA_019509785.1. Lineage (NCBI taxonomy): Bacteria > Pseudomonadati > Fibrobacterota > Fibrobacterota bacterium. The sequence continues at coordinate 13,708 of JAEKLQ010000058.1, forward strand.
CGCCTTGGCGGCATTGTCCCTTTCCTGGGTCAGGCGTTGGGCCTCGGCCGTGAGGCCCATGTCCCCGCCGCCGCCGGGCAGGCTGCGGGCGATCTCCCCGCTGGCCTGGGAAAGGCGGGACTTATCCAATGCGCGGGTATCCTCGGCGAGCTGGGCCACCGACGGGAACAGGGATGCCATCTGCCCGTCCACCGCGACCACCATGGGATGGGCCGGATTGTATTTGGCCGTGAGCTCCACCTTCTGGCGCTCCAGATCGGTCATGCGCGCGCGCAAGGCTTCGGCCCGTTGCACGCCTTGCCCGGAGAGGAGGGCCAAGGCCTCATTCATCCATAGAATGCGGGCTTGCGCGCTATCTTCCGGGCCGGGCTTTCCGGACAAGGTTTGCGTGAGGCGATCGAGATTGGTTTCGAGCTGCGACTTCTGGGTTTGCGCGCTGGCGAGCGCGTAGGGGTTGCCTTCCTTCACCGCCAGGCGGGCCTGGTGCTTGTCATAAAAGGAGGCGAGGCGATCCTCCGTTTTGTCGAGGGTGGCTTTGGCCGCCGCGATGTTGTCGTGCATCTTGGCCAGCACGTCCTGGTCCTGGTTCTGGTTGGCCCCCGAGTAAGCGCGGATGAAATTATCGGTCAGGCGGTTGACGACGTCGGCCACCAGGAAGGGATCGCGATCGTCCAGTTCGATGGAATAGTTGACGGCGGCCCCGCCCTTGTCGAGGGGCGTCACCTTAAGGCGTTCGCCGAAGTCGACCAGGGCTTCGTCAGGGGTGCGGAACAGCATCTCGACCTCGAAGCCGCGGGAGACGTCGAGCAAGGCGGCCGGGAAGGTGATGCGGCCGCCGGGGATGGCGACGCTGTTGGTGCTATCGGCGCGGCCGTCGCTATAGGTCGCGTAATGGTCGGTGCCCCAGGGCCGGTATTCGACGCGCACGCGGCGATCCCCCGGGAAGTGTAGGCGATAGCGGCCCGCCGGCGTCTTATCCGAATAGGCGATGTCCTGGATGATGTACTTGCGGAAGACTTCCTTGGTGGTCACCTGCATGCGCAGACCCATGTCGTCGATGGTCTTGAGCAATACCTTCTGGGAATGGAAGAGGCGCACCACCGATTCGGCTTCGCCCAGGGAGACGTCGCGCACGGGGGCGTTCTGGGCGCCGCCCATCACGTGCGGAAAACGCAAGAAGGCCACGCTGGTATAAGTCTTGGGAAGATCGTATACGGCCAGGAAGGTGGCCGCGGGCAATGCGATGAGGGCCCAAATGGCCAGCAGCTTCCATTTCTTGAGCCATAGCATATGGAAGAGAGTGCTCGGCGTTGATACCTTGCTTTTGGGATTCAAGAAGGCTTCGAGGTCGAGCCCGCGCTCCCGCCGCTGCGATTCCATAGGAAACTCCGCGTTAATGTCGTCGGAAAAACGGTACAGAAATGAATGAAAATTTTTGCGACGGTAGCGGACAGCATTTAGTTTACCCACAGAATAAACGTGGGGAGGACCAGGTGATCGAGCTTCAGCCGAGATTGAATCGAATCAAGACCGTTTTCCCGATGCTATTGCTCTTGCTATCCGCGCTGGCGGCAATCCCGTGCGGGGCCCAACAGGCCAAGGAGCGCTCGGTGCCCCGCGAGGAATTCCTCTCCGGGGACGCCATCCGCATCGAAATCCCCGCGGATACCGGATCGGTGCTCGACGGCGTCTATCCCATCGATGGGCAAGGCATGGCCGATCTGCCCATCGCGGGAAAGGTAGTGGTGGCGGGCAAGACGCGCGCGAACATCGAACAATACCTGGCGGGCCTGTGGGCGCCGCTTTTGAAGGACGCCCACGTGCAGGCCACTCCCGCCATCCGCGTGGCGGTGATGGGCAACGTGAAACTGCCCGGCTATTATTATCCCTCGCCGGACGCTGTCATCTACGACGTCATCAACATGGCCGGCGGCCCCTTGCTGCCGTGGAAGATCGAGGATACCCAGCACATCCGAGGCCGTGAAGTGATCAACAAGCGCCTGATCGATTACGTCAGCCGCAGCATGACGCTACGCGAATCCGGCATCCTCTCCGGCGACGAAATCCTCCTGCCCGTGCCGGAACGGATCACCATGAAGGAAGCCATCCCGCTGATCGGAACCACCTTGGCCATCATCTTGAACGCGATGACCATCTACTTCCTGACGGCGGATCGCTCGGCCCGCAGCAACTGAAGCCGCGGGGATATGGCGCGAGAGGACCTCCCCTAAGGCGGGCTGGCATCCCCACGCTTCCCTCCCACCGGGCCCACCTCCCCTCGCATGCTGCAAGACAATGTATTGACAACGATTGTCAATACATTGTCTCTGGATAGGCGAACAAGTCCTTTCCCCGACTCCCCGCGACCGCTCGCCGCTTTTTAGGCTGCGAGCGCTTCGGCGTCCGCGGGGATGGCATCCTCGGCGGCGCGCCGGGCGGGAACCTCGAGCAGCGCGAATGCGGCGGCCACGCGGTTGCGCAGGGCCGCGAAGCTGAACTCCCGTTCCGCGAGGCGGCGACCGGCCGTGCCCATGCGGGCTCGCAAGGCGGGATTGTCGATCAGGGAGCTGAGGGCGGCGGCCCAGTCCTCGGCGCCGGCGCGGTAAGGCACCAGCACTCCGTTTTCCCCGTTATGCACGGCTTCGCGCACGCCGCCCACGTCGGTGGCTACGATGGGCAGGCCCGCAGCGCAGGCCTCCGTGGTGACCATGCCCATATGCTCCTTGCGCGTGGGGAAGACGAAAACGTCGGCGGTGCGGTAGGCTTCCACCAGCGCCTGCGGATCGGCATGGCCCAATCCCGCCAGATGCTCGACGTTGGCGGGCCATTCCCGGCCGATCAGGGCCGGGTCGTTGGACACGATGCGAAGGCGCGCGCGGCCGGCGAAACGCGCTTGGAACAACTCAAATAGGAAACGTCCGCCCTTGCGTTCGAAATCGTTACCCACGAAGAGGAGCACGGGAAGATCGCGCCGCGGTCCCGCCGGGGCCGGCTTCCAATGGCCGATGTCGATGCCGCCCGGGGCCACTACGATGCGATCCGGATCCACCCCGAAATCGTTCAGCAGGGAACGCGCGCACCAATGGGTCCGCGGCAAGAAGGCCTGCACGCGGCGGACGTAGGGGCGATAAGCCGGAGTCACCAAGCGCGATTTGAGGGCGCATCGGAGGGCGGCGCCCGGAGTAGGATCGGTGTCCCGGATGAGGCGATAGGACAGGACGTTGGTGGCATCATGGGCCAGGATCACCGGCAAGCGGGGATCGATCGCCGACAGGGCCGGCAGGATCTCGAAGCTCTGGAGGAAGACCGCATCGCAAGGCGGGGGCGGTTGCGCGCGCAATTTATGCCGCAGGATGGCCGGCCCGATGAAAAGGCCGGAGGCGCGCTGCCATAAGGGGACGTGCTTGCGCAGGGTCGCGTATTCCGGCCCATCCAGGAACACGTAATGGGGCTCAAGGCCCATGGACTCGGCGACCCGTTGCATCTGGCCCGAGAAGGTCCTCCCCCCCAGTACCCGGGACATGAGGAAGAGCACGCGTTTAGGCCGCATCCAGCACCCCCTGCGGCCGGGGCTCGAGGGCCGGGTCCCGGGCCTGCACCTGGCGCAACACGCGTCCGTAGAAATCGAACAGCCTGCGGAAATAATGCTCCGCGTTCCACTCCGCCAGCGAGCGCATGCGCGCATGCATGCCCAGCTCCTTGCGGAGGTTATCATCGCCCATCAGGCGATCGAGCTTGGCCGCCAGATCCTGCGCATCGTTGGGCCGGAACAGGAGCCCGTCCACCTCGTTCTCGATCACGGTGGGGATGCCTTCCAGATCCGATCCCAAGCGCGGCTTGGCGCAGGCGGCCGCTTCCAGAAGCACCCGGCCCATGGCTTCGGTGCGCGAAGGCAGGACGAAGATGCCGCAGCGGCCCATGTGGGCGGGCATGTCCGAAGGCAGGACCGGCGGTTGGTGGAAAATGCCGGGGTGGCCGCCCATGCGTTCCTTCAGCTCGCGATCGTCCGGATACCAACCCAGGATCTTCAGCTTCCACGCGGGATGCCGGGGGGACACGGCCTTGAACGCCTCGATCAAAAGATCCACGCCCTTGAGGCGGAAAGGATAACCCACGAACAGGATGGTTTTCTCCTCGCCCAGATCGGTGAACGGTTCCAGGTTCACGAAGTCGAAGAAATACTCCACCACGGGCGTTTTGATGCGATCCTGGTAATGCTTCAGTTGGGACGGGAACAGGGTCTTGATCCCGTCCGAGCGCGCGAGGGTGAAGCCGACCACCCGGGGATAGAGCCAGCGTTTGCAGGCGAGGGCGAAGCGGGATCCACCCTCCAGGTAATTGGCATAGGAGTCGTATACGCCGTTGACTTCGGGGGCGAAACGGGCGCCGGCCAGGCGCGCGACCAGAAGGCCGATCAGGCCCGAGCGCAGGGGATCGTAGGCCACCACCAAATCCCATCGCTCGCCGCCCAGGCGCGCGGCCAACCCTAAGCGCACCCCGTAGAGGAGGTATTTGACGTGCATCCAGGGCTTCCAGAAGGCCCCGCGGCGATAGCGCAGGGCGGTCAATCGGAAGCGTCCGCAATCGTGATCGCCCGGCTTTTCCATGGTCGTGACGATACGGCCCTCGAAGCGCTCCGAAAGGCGTTCCATGCGCTTGCGCAGGGTGGTGGGGATTTCCCATAGCGGGCCCGGCAGGACCACCAAAAGGCGGTTGCGAATCATGCTATCTCCGGGATGGGGCCCACAGGGTGATGCGCTCGCCGCGCAGGTACCGGAACCAGGCGGCCAGGATGGCCGCATTCACTTGGGCGAAGAAGAAGGGGATCTTGATCAGCAGGTTGTCCCGCGCGGCAGGGAAGGCGAGGCCGATGACGGCCAGGCCCCAGAAGCCGGTCTGCATCACCGCCAGCGCTTGCGCCAGCGGGTCGCCCAAGGCGGCGCCCAAAGCCGTGACGGGGATGAGGAGGATCATGAAGACGGGGGCCAGCCAGCGCATCAGTTTGTGGCTCAAGAGCTGGAAGGAGAAAAAACCGAAGCGGCGGAAATCCAGCAGCTCCAGGTTCGCGAAGAAAGCGGTGATGCCCCGAACCAGGGTCCGCACCTTGCGCTGGTATTCGCTTTGACCGCGCTTGATGTCGCGGTAATACCCGATCACGCTGTCGTCGGAAACGGCGATATAGCCCTTGCGCACGCAATTGAGGACGGTATTGAAATCGGAGGGCAGGTTTTCCGCCCAGGGCATGCAAACGGAGCGCCGGGCCGCGAAGAACGATCCCGACATCCCCACCAGCCCGCGCACTTCCGATTCCAGGCGGCGCAGAAGCATCTCGTAGCGCACGTAAAGGTTCTCGCCCGAGGGCTTGCCCGCCTCGTCCACCATCTTGTCGGTGGAACTCAAGGCCCCCACCCGCGGATCGTCGAAGGCGCGGGACAAACGGCGCAGGGCGTCATGATCCAGCAAGGTACCCACGTCGGTGAAGACCAGGACGTCGCCGGTACTGCGCAGGATGGCCTGCTTTTGCGCATGCTCCTTGCCTTTGCGGTCCTCCACGCGCACCAGCTTCACGCCGGGAAAGCCTTCCACGATGGCATCGGTCCCGTCGCTGGAAGCATCGGAGGCGACCAGGATTTCCAATCGGCCCGGATCGTAATCCAACGTGAGGCTATTCTCGAGCTTGGGCCGGATCCGTTCCGATTCGTTATGCGCGGTGATGATCAGGGACATGCGCGGCGCCTCTTCGCTGCGCAGGGCCCCGCCGGTAAGGGCGGCGCCATCGGCAAGGGTCGCCACACCGGCGCGGGCGGCCCCGCCGGACCCCGGGGATCGGCCCGCCAATTTGCGGGCCGCCACGAGCACCAAGGGATACACGCAGTATGAATAGACGGAAAGGAAGACCAATATGATCAGAGAAAGGGTCGCATTCATTTAATCGCTCCTCCGCCCACGCGGCCGGCGGACGATCCTAAACTAAATTCCGCCGTCCCCATGGCGGAATTATTCACAGGACCCTGAAACCGGGAGGTTACGGTCCCGTTCATGGCCTTCCCCGCGCTTGTAGGTCCGGTTCCCAAAAGCGTATTTGAATCGGACATCCCCTGCCGGCGGAAACCATGCCCATTACCGCATCCGAAACATCCGCGACGTCCCGCATGACCGTGGCCCATGCCATCCACAGCGGGGGTTTCTACGGCGCCGAAAAGGTGCTCTGCGACCTCGCGCGCGAGCAGGCCGCCGCTTCGCCCTATGCGCCGCGCCTTTTGGCCTTGCTCGATCCCGATCAGGCCGGCAACGAAGTCTGCGTCCGCGCCGCGGCGATGGGGGTTCCCGTCGATCACGTGCGCGCCAAGCCGGGCCTTTCCTGGGAAGGCCTGCGGGCCTACGCGCTGGCTTTGAACGCGAGCGGCGCCTCCCTGGTGCATTCCCACGGCTACAAGGCCACCGTCTTCCATCTGCTTTCGCGCTGGCTGGGCTTCCACCGCGTGCCCTTGATCGTCACCGCCCATGGCTACCCCAAGGACTCGGGCGGCCGCAAGGCATCCCTATACAGATGGTTGGACCTGGGGCTTCTGACCGCCGCCGATTGCGTAGTGGCCGTCTCGCGCGAGATGGAAGGCTACCTGCGCGCGCATAATCCCTTGTGCAGACCCTGCACCATCCCCAACGGCATCGCCGCGCAGGCGGAGGTCAAAGGGGAACATCCCCTGCGCGCCGCCTTGGGGACCGCCCCGGACGTACCCATCATCGGGACGGCGGGGCGCATGGCGCCCATGAAGAACCACGCCCTGCTCATCCGCGCTTACGCCCGCGTACGCGCCAATCTCCCTTGCCGCTTGGCCATCCTCGGCGACGGGCCTTTGCGCCCCGAGCTGGAAGCCCTTTGGCGCGAACTCATCCCCGACGAAGAGCCGGGCCTGTTCCCGTTCCAGCCCAAAGTCCTGGAATGGATGGCCGATATGGACGTGTTCGCCATGCCTTCCAACGACGGCGAAGGCCTGCCCATCGCCCTGCTCGAAGCCGGGATGCTATCGCGCGCCGTGGTCGTATCCGACGTGGGTGGCATGCCCGAGGTCGTCTCCGACTGGGTTTCCGGGCGCGTGTTCCCCCGCGGAAACGAAATCGCCTTGGCCCGCGCGCTGGAAGACCTGCTGGCGGATCCGGGGCGGCGGGAATCCTTCGGGAGGAATCTGCGCGCCGAGGTCCTCGCCCAACACGATATCCGCGCGGTCCATGCGCGCTATATGGAGGCCTATGCGCACGCCCTGGCCGCCTGAGCCCGCCCAAGCCTCCGCAGCGGCCGATACGACCGCGACGAGCGGCCCGGAGGCCCGCGCCGACGCCGATGCGAACGCCCGGCCGGCCGCACCCATCGCCACCTCGCCCGTAACGCACGCCCCCGGCCGTCCCCTGCGCATCCTGCAGATCAGCCATGACCTCAAGCCCGGCGGCCTCCAGCGCGTGGTGATCGATTTGGCCCAGGGCCTCCGGCGGCTGGGCCATGACGCGCATATCTGCTCCCTGCGCGGCACCGGGCCCCTCTCCGCGGAGATCCGCGCGCGGGGCATCCCGCTCCGGGAAATGCCCTGGCCGGAGCGCGGATCCGATCGCCGGATGTTCCTGAAGGTAACCCACCTGTTACGGGAACATCGGTATGACGTGGTGCATACGCATAACACCCAGCCTTTCCTGGACGGCGGGCTGGCGGCCCTTCTGGCCCGCGTGCCGGTCCGCATCCATACCGATCATGCCCGCCCCTTCCCCGACAAGATGAGATACATGCTCATGGAACGCCTGATGTCCCTCGCTTACGACCAGGTGGTGGGGGTGTCGGCGCATACCGCCGAAGCATTGCGGCGATACGAAGGCATTTCCCGCCGCAAGCTGGCGGTGATCCCCAACGGCATTGACGGGGAATGGTATCGCGCCGAATGCGCCCGCGCCGATCGCGCGCGTTTGCGGGCGGAGGCCGGCTTGGGCCGCTTCCGGAACGTGTTCGGCCTGGGCGCGCGCCTGGAAGCGCAGAAGGGGATCGCCTTCCTGATCGATGCCATGCCCGCCATCCTGGCACGCCATCCCGACTCCGCCTTGGCGCTGGCCGGTTCGGGATCCCTGGAAGGCGAGCTGAAGGAAAAGGCCCGCGCCTTGGGGGTTGCCGATCACGTGCGCTTCCTGGGATCCTACCCGCAGTTGTTGCGCTTTTATCCCATGCTCGATTTCCTGGTGCTGCCCTCGTTATGGGAAGGCCTCCCGCTTTGCATCCTCGAGGCCATGAGCCTGGGGCTGCCCATCATCGCGACGGAGGTGGGCGGCGTAGGCGATGCCTTGCAGGACGGGCGGACGGCCCGCCTGCTGCCCGCGGCCGATTCGGCCGCCTTGGCGCGGGCGGTGGTCGGCTTCCTGGACGCGCCCGAGGCCGCGCGCGAATTGGGCCGGGCCGCGCGCCGCGCCTTCGACGAACGCCACGATGCCGCGGTCATGGTGCGCGGCTATCTGGACTTGTACGGGCGGAAATCCAACGGAACGGGATCGCCGGGAACGCGATCGGTCGGGGATCGGCGCGCATGAGCCCCTATCGCGTCGGCTTCTGGACTTGGTTGGCTTACCTGCTGATCGATTTCGGCCAGGTCCATCGCATCGTCCCGGGCATGTCCCATCTGTTCCTCGGGGCCCTGGCCACCGTCACCTTGATCGTGCTGGTCTTGACCGAACTCCCCCGCGGCCTTACCGCCCCCGGAGGCGGCTGGTTCAGGCCCCTGGTGGTCTGGCGGGTGCTCTTCCTTTTCGCCATCGCCACCGGCCTTCTCTTGGCGGTGACCCAGGGCCGCGCCTTGATGGTTCTGAAGACCGAATTCCCGCGCTTCCTCGCCGCCTTCCTGGGCGCGCTGCTTTTCCTCCGGAGCGTGGACGATTTGCGCAAAGTGCTGAACGCCATGCTGGTGATGGACTTCCTGCTTTCGGCCTGGGTCATCGCCCATCACGGGCACGGGCCGGGCCTGTACATCGACGAGAACGACGTGGCCCTGGTGCTGGTGATGCTCCTCCCCTTCCCCTTCCTGCGCATCTTCGCGCCGGACAGCAAGGTAACGGCGCGGTTACTATCCATCGGGATCTTCGGGTTATCCCTTTGCGCCATCGGCATCACCTTGTCCCGCGGGGCCATGGTGGGCAGCATCCCCGCCCTGCTCTTCTGCTGGATGAAGAGCCGTCAGAAGGTCCTGAGCCTGGCGCTGGGCGGCCTGGCGCTGGTCTTGGCGGTGCTGTTCGCGCCGCCCACCTTCACCAAGGAATTCGAATCCATCAGCGATACCCACGAGAGCACCGCCGAGGCCCGCCGCTACTATTGGGATCTCTCGACCCAGATGTGGCCGCATCGCCCCATCTTCGGGGTGGGCGCCATGTGTTGGGGCAATGCGCTCTATTCCGGGCTCTTCACCACTCCCGATCGGCGCGCGCATATGACGCCGCATTCGATTTATTTCCAGTGCTGGACCGAGCTGGGCCTGTTCGGCATGACTTGCTGGATCGGCTTCATCCTCGCCGCCTTCCGCGAAACGCGCTCCTTGGGCCGACGCAAGCTGAACGCGGGCCTGGCCATGGTCGCCGATGCCGATCCCGATCCTCTCCAAGTGGCCCGTCTGCGGGCCACCATGGATTTCGTCGGCCCCTTCTCTTCCTGCCTCGCCATCGGTATGGTCGGATACCTCGTGAGCGGCGCCTTCCTCTCGGTGCTTTTCTACCCGGGCTTCGCCCTCTTCGCGGCCATCGCCCAGGCCACGGCTGCCGTGTGGCGGCGGGAGCTTTTGACCGAAGCCATGCGGGCCCGCGCGGGCGATCAGCCCGTTCCGCGCAGGGCGGAAGCGGCGCAATGGGTCGCTTCATGATCGCCCGCCAGGACATGACCGCCGATGCCGAGGCGCAGTCTCCCGCGGCGCTGGCCCCCTCGGTGGGCCCGGCCACGGTGCCCACCACGGACCCGGTGGCGGCTTCGTCCGCGGTTTCGGTGACGGCACCCAACCCGGGCCCTTCGGCGCCCGCCCAGAAGATCTTCGCCGGCGCGGGCTGGCTCGCCCTGTCCAAGGTGGGCTCGCAGATCTTTTCCTGGGCCGGCACCTTCTACGTGGCCACCCATCTGTCCCCCAGCGATTATGGCCTCTCCAACCTGTCCACCGCTTTTACCGAGTTCGCCGTGATCCTGACCAACCTGGGGATCGGCACCACCTTGGTGCAGCGACAGGAAACCGATTCCGTAAAGGCCGACAACCTGTTCACCGCCACCTTGGGCCTGGGCGTCCTTTTGGCCTTGAGCGCATTGGGCCTGGCCTACGTGGGCGCCTGGTATTTCCGCGATGCCCGCCTGGTGGCCCTCACCCAGTTCACCGCCTTCATCTATCTGCTCAGCTCGCTGACCATCGTTCCCTACAATTTCCTGAATCGCGACATGCGCTTCCGGGAGCGGGGCTTGCTGGACATGTACAGCGTGGTGGCTTCCATCTCGATCCAGATGCTGCTGGCCCGCCTGGGGTTCGGCGTGTGGACCTTGCTGTGGGGATCGGCGGTGCGCTTCGGGGCGCGCCTGGGGCTCGCCTTCTGGTATTCCGGCTACCGTCCGCGTTTGCGCTTCAGCTGGACCTTGCTCAAGGACGACATCGCCTTCTCGGCCCGGCTCACCCTGAACTGGCTGCTGTTCGTCCTCAAGGAACGCAGCATCCCCATCCTCATCGGGCGTTCGTTCAGCGTCGCGCAATTGGGCCTGCTCGGTTTCGCGGGCAGCCTGTCGGGCATCCCCAACCTCAAGATAGTGCAGCTCCTGCGCGAGGTGCTTTTACCTCTCCTCTCCAAGCGCAACCACGATCCCATCGCGCAATTACGCGGCTTGGGCACCGCCCTGAAGATGATGACCCTGCTCATCCTTCCCATCTACCTGTGCGGATGGCATTACGGAGTCGATACCCTGTCCTTGATCCTTCCGGAACGCTGGGTGCCCATGTTCCCGCTCTTCGAGGCGCTTTGCCTGGTGCAACTCTGGACCGTGCTGGCCAGCATCGTGTCCATCTACAACACCGCCCAGGGCAAGCCCGGCCGCTCCACCTGGTACGAAGGCGCCATGGCCCTGTGCATCCCCATCGCCACCCTGGCCTGCCTGCATTTCCGCCTGATCCAACTGGCGCATATCTGGTCGGCGGTGGGGGCGGGCGTCTTCTTCATCTGGTTCCTATGGCAATTCCGATCCGAGACCGCCCTGGTGCGCGGCTTCCTCGGCCAGGTCTTTTCCGCGATCGGCGTTTCGGGAGCATTGTTCGCCTTGGATACGCTGGTCTCGCGGCATCTCCCGGGAGCCGGGATGGGAAGGGAGATGGGAAGAGAGGTGGCCTGGGCCGTATTGCTGGCCCGCATCGCCCTATTCTGCGCGGGCTACGGGCTCTTCCTGCGCCTGGCGCATTGGGAATTCCTGAAGGGGTTGCGGCGGAAATAGCGGTCAGCGGCAGGCCCGGAAGAACGGCGTCGCCGCTCCCCCTACTTCTTCTCGTACTTCCAGTTCCGTCCCTTGCCTTCGGCCATCCATTCCAAGGCCTGCGCCAGGCGCTTCTCCCGGGTCGCTTCCGTCTTCGCTTCCGCCAGCCATTCGATGTACTCGCGTTGCTTGCCCGGAGGGAGCCCCTTGAATCCGGCCGCCGCCTTGGCGTCCCCGCGGAAGGCCGCTTGCAGGAAGGCCGGCAGCTTGGCCGGCGGCTTCGGCTTGGCGCGGTCCTCCGCGCTCCGGCCGGGGTTCTTCGCGCCCTGATCGGTCAGGGCCATCGCTTTCTTGATGCAGGCCAGGATCACCTTGTCCGCGGGCAAATCCTGGAGCGAGGTGATACGGCCGAACTGGCCCATGGCAGTTTCGAAAGCCTTCTCCTCCACGATCAGGCGTCCCAGCCAGAACCCCAGGACCACATGGGCCTTGAAGGCGGCCATATGCATCAGAGGGCTGCCGGCGTAGGTGAAAAAAGGCATTCCCCATTTCACGGTCTCTTCGGTTTCCGGGCAGCCCTTATGGGCCAAGGCGCGGATATGGGTGAGGATGGGCCGGGCGAAGGCGGGGGCGGAAGCGATCTTATCGTCGATGCGCGGATCGCGTTTGGGCATAGACGTTCAGTCCTTCAGCTTGTTGGTTTTGATCTTGAAATGCAATCCGCTTTCCATATAGAGCACGTCGCCCTTGATGGGCAGATAGCCGGCGGGAAAATGGGGCTTGAAGGCGTCGGCCAGGAACCAGATCGTATCATGCGCGTAACGGTAACCGCCCTGTGCCTTCAGGTTCTCCTTCACCACGCCGTAGCCGTACTCGGCATGCCCGTCCGGGAACAGGCGGATGAACTCGCTGCCCACAGGGGCGGGGCGTTCGGCCTCGAGCACGGGGCCCTGGCGGCAGGCCGTGAATACGGCTAGCGCAAGAGAGGCGGCGAACAGCAGGCCGGGAAGGCGCGAAAGTTTACCCATCGGCATGGGGCAGAAAGGTAATTACTGGGCCGCGACGTAGGTATGCGTTCCGGCGTGCGCGGCGTCCGGCGGCAGTGGCTCCGGCCCTGGGGCGGGGGCGAGGCGTCGAAAGATCCAATGGGTCATGCGCGCGCTGCTCCATTTGCCGAAAACGCCCAGGCAGGCCAGGCGGTCCATGGGGGAGAGCGGGGCGCGATTGAGGGATTCCCAATAGCCCCAGGCGCGGCTGAAGGCGGGCGACAACGGGGGGCGGGCGCCCACCCGGAACCAGGCCATCCGTTCCCTCGCCGAGGGGAATTGCCGGGTACTCGTGCCCGGATGATCGCGGCGGAGAAAGAGGATCTCGGGCACTTCGACGAAGGGGCCGTGCAGGCAAAGCTCCGCCAGCAAATTGCGATCGGCGCCGGCGTAGGCCCCGAGCAAGGGAGTGCGCCGCAGGAACTCGGTCCGCATCACGCCGAAAATGGGGAAGCAGGCGTGATCGACGCAGATGCAATCGTGGAAGCGCACGGCCGGGTCGGGCGAATCGGTGCGCAGGCGGATGCCATAGTCCCAGAGCGTCTCGCCTTCCGGCCCGATAACCCGGGTGCGCGGATAGGCGAGCACGGCGGAAGGGCGGGCCTTAAGCGCGGTGACGCAGCGCTCCAGCAGTTCCGGCGAGCAAACGTCGTCATGGGCCGCCCACCGGAAAAAAGGGGAGCGGCCGAGCCGGAACACGCGGTTGAAATTCCAGGTGGCGCCGCGGTTGACCGGTTCGCGCAGATAGCGGATGCGGCCGTCGCGCGCCGCGAATTCGCGGCAAATGGCCTCGGTGCCGTCCTTGGAGCCATTATCGGAGAGGATCAGTTCCCAGTCGGTGAACGTCTGGGCCAGCAAAGACTCAAGGGATTGCCGCAGGTAATTCTCCCCGTTATAGACGGGAAGGCCGATCGTCAGCGAGGGAGCGTCATCCATGCCTTGAAAAAACCTTATGGGCAAGTCACGGTCAATAGGCCATTTGCGATCGGAGCCGCCACCTCGTATCTTCCCCATATGCTGCGAACGGCCCTGCTCCCGATCCTGGCGGCCGTCCTCGTTTGCGGAACGCGCGCCCAAACCACGGCGACCTTCACCGGCGTTCCTTTCGCTTCCGATTTCGAGGACGCCGACGCGGCCTGCATCCAGTCCCGCCCCGCCGCAGGATGCGCGGGCTGGATGGGGATCCACGACGCCCCCATTTCCCTAAGCTCGGGTGAGAAGGCGCATAGCGGCAACAAGGCCTTGCGCATCGAATTCACCAAGAACGAAGACTATGGCGGCACCTGGCGCAAGACGGAAGCCCGCCGCATCTTCACGCGCTTTTACGATTACTACGATTCGGGGTTCGACTTCGCGGCGGGCATGAAAATCCATCGCCTCTCTTCGTTCAACGACGCCAAGCAGATCAACGATTTCGATATCATCCTGCAGCTCAAGGCCGATACCCCGGACGCCAACTATTGCGGCCTTACCGATGCGCGCTGGATCGCCCTATCGTTCAACGGGGGGCCCAACGATTGGGGCAGCGTAGAGGCGCGTTTCACCCCCGTGCGCGGCCGCTGGTATTGCATCGAAACCGAAGTCTGGCTGAATTCGCCCGGCATGTCCGACGGCGAGGCGCGCGTTTGGATCGACGGCCAACTCGTGGCCGAAGGCAAGAAGATGAACATCCGCGGCTCGCTCGATACGCCCATCAACCGCGTGATGTTCGGCGGATGGTACTCGAACTCTGCGGCGGGCAAGAATCCCTGCCCCAACCCCGTCTCGCCCTCGCGCCGCTACGTCGACGATGCGGCCATCTCCGGAACCTATATCGGACTCCTGCCCGCCAGTCCCGGCACGCGCCACCCGACCCATCGGCCCCGCAATTTACCCGCCCACGAGTACGATCCCATCCCGGACTAAGGGCCGCTAAGCAGAGGTCTCGAAAACCGGGCCGGCGGCGGACAAGGCCGGCGCGGCAAGCGCGGCCAGCGCCCCTTCCAAAGCCGCCAGACGCTCCCGCTCATCGCTTTGGCGCCGATCCAGCCAGGATCGGATAGCCGATCTGTAGGCGGGAAGGCCGTTCATCAGTTCGCGGATGCGCGCCTCCAGATCGGCCGCGCTGCCATCGGTATAAACGCAGCCGGCGTCGAAAAACCCGCGCAGCGCCCGCGAGTTCCCCAGGATGAGCGGCTTGCCCATGGCCGCGCCTTCGTAGCCCCCGCAGACCAAGGTGGCCTCTCGCCGCGTCACCGCCATTACGGCATCGCAATGGGCCATGGCCGCGAAGAAATCGTTTTCGGACAGGTAGCCCGTGGCGATGAAATTGTCCGGGGCCGAACGTAAAAGGCGCGCGTAGCCCGCGGGAGCGCGGCCCGTGATGCGGACGATGACCTCGCCGCGCAGGCGGCGGCAGGCCTCCATGGCCGCCTCGATAGGCTCGTCGAAAGCCCAGGACGAGACGAACAGGATTTCCTTGATCGCGCGCGGCTTGGCCTCGGCAGCCTCGGCCAGGGGGCGCCAGGCGGAAACATCGGGAAAGGGATCGGGCAGCACGAAAGCCCGGCCGCCGGCCCGCTCCACGCTTTCGGCCAATTCCGGATTGGTCACCAGGGTGAGGTCGGCGCGCCGCAAGGTGAAATCGCTGAGCAAATCCGAGAGGCGGCGCTTAAGGCCCGCGCCGGGCCCGGAGAGATGCGCGAAATTGCTGTGCCGGTCGACCACGAGGGTATAACCGAGCGGGCCTTTGAGGGCGCCCGCCCAGGCCGCCAAAACCATGGACGGATTCTGGACGAAGACCAAATTTCCTGGTTTTTTCGAGAGGAGCGCGGCGGTGCCGGCCAGGCACCGCGGATAGCGCAGCCAACCCTTGTGCAGGAAAAGCCGGATTTCCGCGCCCAGGATGCGCGCCAGCCCCAGGGACCGGCGCTGGGTCTCCCAGGCGATCCATGTGCGGGAGAGAGTGCGGGAGAGAAATGGGGCGGAAGCGCCGGATGGGCCGTTCCTCACAAACGAAACCTCCGCCCCAGTACGTTGTAGAGGTGCCAGATGCGGCGGTGGCGGGATAGATCGAAAAGGGGGGCCAGCTCGCGATCGACGCTGCCGATCCACATGCCCCCCGAGTAGCGGCGGTAATCCTGGAACAGCAATTGATGCGGGAACAGGTCCCATTCCGAGCGCAGGAACAGGCGGTTGGCATCGTGCAGGACCACCACGCCGCCGGGCGCGAGGAGTTCGCGGGCCTTGCGCAGGCAGGCTTCCCGGGCGCGCCCGTCGATGAGGATGAAATCGAAGGGCTCGAAGCGGTCCGGGTATTCGACGTAACTGCGGAAGTCGGCGTAGGTGCCGTCGCCGTTCTCGGGGTGCCATGGCTCTTGCTCGGCCGGCACGGCATGCACTTCGACGTTAGGGGGCGCCTCTTCCCGGATCCGCGCCGCCCAGGCGGGATCATGCTCGATGGCGATCCAAGCGCCGCCGGGGGCCCCTGGTTCTAAAAGGCGGGAGAAATGGGAGGTGCCATAGCCGGCTCCCCATTCCAGGGCCCGCTTGGGACGCAGGCCGGCAAGCAGATCTTCCATGATCCGGATTTCCCGGTATTTCATCCATGGTTTGCGCACCTCTTGTTTAAGGATGCGCTCCAGGACCTTGTCGCGGTATTCCCGCACGGCCTGATCGAGAAAGGTTTGCAGGGGTGCCGGAATGGTATTTGCCATCCTTTTAAGATGAAAATCGGCGCGCGGGGGCCGCAATAGGAAAGATTCCGCGCGATTGCCGGAGGTTAGCGTGAGGCGGACCCGTTCCACCCGATTTCGGTGCTGCCCGCGAATTCGTCACTTTCTTCACGGATCATTTTGCCGCTTGCGTAAGCAGTCGAAATAACTGACGGGAATTTTACTGGTGCCATCGAGACCGTGGCGGTAGAATAGACAAGTCTCCGCATGGGACCGAGTTCAAGCCTGATGGGATGTGTGCCCGAAGGGCGTCCTCAGCGGCGATACCACCTGACCTGAGCGGCCGGAAAGGGATTTTTCCCGATGTCCCCTGTGTCCCGTTTTGCCTTCGTTTTCGCGGGCATCATCGCCTTCGCAGCCCCTTCCCATTCCAAGGGCATCAGGGTCCGTTTCCTTCCCAATCCCCCGGAGGACTCGGTCGTCAGTTACCAGGTGATGCGCGCCGACGGGCTCAACCTGGCGACGGTAAAGGTGGGGCAGGTTTCCGCCGCGGCCGCGCGCGATACCTTCGATTTCGCGGACACCACCGCCCTCAAGGGTCGGCCCTATGTCTATAGCATCATCGGGCTCGACGCCGGCGGCGGAGCCAGCGCCCCGTCCGAATCCACCGAGGTGGCGCAGCCCTTCCTGGCCTTGCCGGATACCTTGCTCGGGGGTGCCCAGGGCGCCCGTTTCACCTTGAGCATAGGCGCCAACCCCTTGTCCGGCTCGGCGCCCCTGGCCCTTTCCCTGGAAGACAGCTCGCGTTTCAGCTTGCGCTACGACAGCGCGGCGGGGCAAATCGTATTCGCGCCGCGCGGCGCGGCGCGCTCGGGCCAGGTGGTTTTGCATGCGACCTATTTCGGCAAGTTCACCGATCAAGGTTCGGTTTGGATTTCCCTGGAGACCACCGCGCTGCGCCCTTCGCCGAGAACGGAGGGAGGCATCTGGGCCGTTCCTTCCGCATGGTCGTTGCGCCAGGGCGTGCTCCGCATCCGCGGCGCGGCCGGTTCGGCAGGATCTGCAACGGCGGCGAACTGGAGCCTGTGGACGGCGGATGGCGGGACGGTGGCCGTCCTACCCTTGCCGGGGGATGGTTCGGAAGCGGCCTGGGATGGGCGCGATGGAAGCGGCCGCCCGGTGAAACCCGCCGCATACCTTTGGGCCGCGCGGGGACCCGGAGGGACGCTTTTGCGATCGGGATCGCTGCGCATCCTCCCTTAAATACCCTCCCAGACTGATTTCACGGCCGGCGCCGGTGGCGCTTGTTTCCCCCTCCCGCGGAAACGTTTTTCATCGCATGGCCTTTTTCGCCCTGCCTCCCAGCGGAAATGCCACGCCCCCCGCCTTCCTGTTGCGCGCCGGCGATCCCGGTTTCGCCGCCTCCTTCGCGGAGCATATCGGCCGCAACGAAAACGGCATCCTGCTGACCGACTCGGGAACCTCGGCTTTGTACGTCGTTTTCCGCGCCGTGGCCGCCTTACGGGGCCGGGGGGGCCGGGGGCGCGTGGCGGTGCCGGCGTGGTGCTGCCCATCGGTCCCACAGGCGGCCCTCCAGGCCGGACTGGAACCGGTGCTGGTCGATCTCGATGCGACCACCCTGGCGTACGCGCCGGATTCCCTGGAAGCGGCGCGCGCGCATCCCTCCGGGCTGGCCGCCGTCCTCCTGGTGCATTTCTTCGGAAGGGAGGCGGTCCGTCCCGGCGGCGACTGGGGCGAGGTCCTATTCATCCGCGATTGCGCCCAGGACTTCGATTACAATCCCGCTCCGCTGGAATCGGCTCCTTGCATCTATAGCTTCGGCCGCGGCAAGGCGCTGAACGCCGGCCACGGGGGCGCCCTATGCCTCCCGCCCCCGGGCCCCTTCGCCGATGCCTGCCGCGGCGCCTACGCGGAGCTTTCCGTCAGCGGCGCGCGGCCCTTGGCCAAAGCCCTGGCCATCAACGTCCTCTCGCGTCCCCGCCTGTACTGGGCCGTCAGGGCCCTGCCCGGCCTCGGCATCGGCGCCACCGTTTGGGACGCGCCCTTGTCCTTCGCCCGCCTATCGCCCGCCTTCCCGCGCTTGGGATCGGCCTGCCTGGAAGGCTACCTGCAACGCCGGAACGGCTATCGCGGTTTGATCGCGCGTTACCGGGCCTTGGCCCTCGCCTGCGATCCGGCGCGGGCGCGGGCCGCAGGGGCCGCTTTGGAATCCGCCGGGACCGAGCTGGAATCCGTTCCCGTGCGCTTTCCCTTGCTCTTCGAGGATGCGGCCTTGCGGGAGCAATTCCATGCCGCCGTCAAGGCGCGTTTCGGGGGGGTAACGCGCATGTATCCCGCCATCCTCGCGGAGCTCCCCGGCGCGCCCCGGGATCTGGCCGGCGCCGACGGCGATCCTTACGACCCCAAGGCCTTTCCGGGAGCCCGTCGGGTGGCCCGGGAAATCCTGACCCTGCCGGTGGCGGCGGATCTGATGGGCCGCGAGGACGCGTTCCTGGCCTATTTGGAGGGCTTGCTGCGGAAGGCGGGGGCGCTCCGTGCTCCCGTAGCCGATGCCAAGGGGATGGAGCCGGGGGGCGCAAGGGCCGGGTCGGGAACCGAGGTGCCGGCGGGGGCCGAGGGTCGCGATTGGGCGCCGGGGCGCGAACGCGTGAGCCGGCCGGCGCTGTTCCCGGCGCCGTAACCGACAGGGTACCGTTTCACACGGGTTACCTTGGTCCGGCTAGACGTTCACCTTGTAGGCGAGTTCGAGCTCGTCGCCCAGCTTCCCGCGGATGCCCCAGCAACGCCGGGGCGATTCGAAAATCGTGACCTCGAGATCGTTGGGATGCATCCCGAATTCCGATTGCGCGTCGTCCATGAGTTTGCGCAGGAGGGCCTTAAGGGCCACGGGCGAACGACCCTCGAAAAGGGAGATCTCGATGATGGTGTACGCCGAAGTCCGATCCGAGGGATAGAGGAAGTCCTCCCCGTCCAAAGGGAAAAAGCGCTGGAAACGTTTGTCCTTGGGCAGGCTCAACGCCGCGACCACGGCGTTTTGGATGAGATCGGACCAGCGGGCCCGGTTCGGGACCAGGACTTCGCGGCGGCCGTAAATCTTAACCTGTGCCATGGCCCTCAGCCTCCTACGCTGGAAGAGGGGGATTGAGACTCAGGCGGCCGGTCTTCCATCTTGGCCTCCATGGAAACCGTGATGCCGTTCTTCTTCATCATGTCGTATAAGGTGGGGCGCGTGAGGCCGGTGACCTTGGCGGCCAGGCTGATGTTGCCTTTGGCCTGCTTGAGGGCGTTGAGGAGGAAATTGCGGTCGAACATCTGCCGCGCTTCGCGGTAGCTGAGGACGGTGAAGGAGGTCTCCGAAAGCTGCAAATCCTCGGGCTCGATGACCTGGTTGGCGCAGGTGATGGAGGCGCGGTTCAGCTTGTTCTCCAGTTCGCGCACGTTGCCGGGCCAGCTGTAATTCATCAGCATCTGCTCGGCGCGCTTGGAAAGCTTCAGGCGCGCCTGGTTGAACTTCAGGCGGTTGGCCTCGATGATCTTGGCGGCGATGAAGGGGATGTCGTCCTTGCGATCCCGCAGGGGCGGCAGATGGATCTCGAACTCGCTGAGGCGGTAATAGAGATCGGTCCGCATGGCGGGATTGTCCTTCTCCGCCAGGTTGGTCTTGTTGGTGGCGGCGATGATGCGGACGTTCAAGCTGCGGAAAGCGGTCTCCCCTACGCGCTGCAGCTTCTGGTCCTGCAGGAAGCGCAGCAGCTTCACTTGCAAGGCCATGGGCATGTCCCCGATTTCGTCGAGGAACAGGGTTCCCTTGTTGGCCGATTCGATGAGCCCCATCTTGTCGGTGTTGGCCCCGGTGAAGGCGCCCTTCACGTAGCCGAACAGTTCCGATTCCATCAGGCTGGCCGGGATGGAGCCGCAGTTAATGGGTACGAAAATCTCGTTGCGGCGCGGGCTGTGGAAATGCACGGCGCGCGCGCACAGCTCCTTGCCGGTCCCGCTCTCGCCGGTGATGAGGACGTTCACGTCCGTCTTCGCCAGCTTGCGGATGTTGTCGAAGATCTTCCGCATCAGATCGCTTTGCCCGATCATGAGGTTGTCCGCCTCGCTGGGCAGGCCCTGCGCCGCCTTCTCCTCGGCCGGCTTCTCCAGGGTGGCCATGCGGCAGGCCCGCGCCAGGATCACTTTCAACTCATCGATGTCGATCGGCTTCTGCAGGTAGTCGAAGGCGCCGCGTTCCACCGCGCGGCGGCCCAGATCGGCGCTATTGTTCGAGGTATTCACGATGATCTTGGCCAGGCGATCCTCGCGCAAGACCGCGTCGATGATCTCCAGCCCCCGCTCAGGCTTGTTCTCCAGGCCCATGTCCAGGCAAATGACGCCGGGCTTCTGCCGCCGCACCGCGTCCAAGCAGCCCTCCAGGGTCTCGGCCTCGAGCACCTCGAAGTCCGAGTTCAGGGCCCATTTCATTTGTTCGCGCAGGCCCACGTTGTCTTCCACGAGAAGGAGCTTGATCATGGGGGGAAAGATAACAAGCGGGCGGGAGGGACGGGTCGAATGGTTCCGGCGCGCGCGTAAATCCGCGCCGGGACGGAGCTGGAAAGGGCTTATCCCGTTCCCAAGAGGATGCAGAACTCCGTCCCCTTGCCCAATTCCGAATGCGCCAGGATGCGCCCGCCCATTTGCTCGACCAGGGTCTTGCATTGGTACAGGCCGATCCCCACGCCCTTTTCCTTGGTGGTCGCGAAGGGCTGGAACAGGCGCCGCCGCACGAATTCGGGATCCATGCCCGCGCCGTCGTCCTCGACCATGATCCAGGCCGCGTAGCTGGCGAAAAACCGTTCGCCGCCCCCGAAGAGATCCCGCAGGCGCTGGGGCGCGCCTTCGGCCAGGTACCCGAAGGAAAGGCGCAGCCTGCCCCGGGGCGAGGCTTCGCCGTCCCGGCGCATGGCCTCCAGCGAATTGGTGACGAGGTTGCGGACCACGAAGAACAGGGCTTGCCGATCCATGGGGACCGCCGAAGCCCCGCGGCCTTCGAGGGCGAAACCCACCTGGGGCAGGGAGGCCAGGCCGGAATTCTGGACCACCTCTTCCAACAGCGGCCGCAAGGGGGCATGCGCCAGCTTCACCTCTTGCGTTTTCGGGGCCACCGCCAGGCGATCGATCAGCCCTTGCAGGTTCACGGCGCAACTCTTGACCGAGGCCAGCATGCTGGCTTGGAAGGCCGGATTGCCCAGGTTCTTCTCGGCGTTCCTCATCAACAGGTTCAGGGTCGCGATCTGGTTCTTGATATCGTGGATGATGAAGGAGGCCACGTGGTGGAACGACTCGAACTGCTTGCGCTCGATGCGTTCCTGGAGCACGCGGTTCTTGAAGAGCGCATCGCCGATGGAAGTGGAAAAGACCTCGATGAGGGCGAGATCCTCCGAGTCGAAGGCCTCCCCCCCGCTGCGGCCCTGCAAGGCGAGGATGCCCCCCAACCGCTCCCCGATGAAGACCGGGAAGGCGCCGTCCAGGCGCAATTCCTCGACCAGGGGCTCCTTGCGCGCGGCCTGCCGGCGCGCGCGGCCCGCATCGTCCTCGGCCACCAGATCCAAAGGACGCCCGTCGGCGACCAGTTCGCGCGCCAGCGGGCTGTCGCCGCTGATCACCAGCCCGCGCCGCGTCGCCTCTTCCTTGTTCTCATGCTGGTAGAAATTCCCGTCCTGCCAATCGAGCAGGAAGAAGTAGGCGTCCTCGACGTTCACCGAGTATTTCATGTTCTCGATCAATTCGGTAATGGCGCCGTCCACGTCCGCGCCCGACCTGGACGTCTTATGCTGGCGGAAGAATTGCTCCTGGTAATCGTACTTGCGCGAGTAGAACCGGCTGTTGATCCAATCGCTGATGTGCCGGCGCATGGTGCCGGAGCCCAGCACCAGCACGGCCAGGAAGCAAAGGGAAAAGCCCACCAGAAAGCGATCGAAATAAGTGAAGTCCAGGTGTAGCCATTGGAAGGCCAGGATGGTGAGGGCCACGCCCAGGAAGGCCGCCCCGGTGAGGAAGACGGTGGCCGAGGAATACAAGGTGCCGCGCGGGATGGCGATGCGTTCCGAGCCCAGGCGGTAGCGGAGGAAGCCGGCCAGGATCACCGGATACACCACTCCGTAAACCACCGAAGAGGCTTCCGCGAAATGTTCCGGCAACTCGCGGTAGATCAGCACTTTCGAGAAATAGAGGATATGGAAGACGGACAGGCTGCCCAAGCCGATGAAGCAGAGCCGGCCGATGCGCCGCTGGTAATCCTTGGCGAAACGGTAGGTGCTTTCCAGCAGGTAAAGCGTGTAGACCGCCGTCAGCACGCGCATGGCGGGGATCAGTATCGCCGGACCCGTGAACAGGATGCTCGACAGGCCCAGGGAACCCGTGGCGGAAACATGGCCCGGCAGCCATAGCGCCGCCATGGCCGCCGCCGTGCCGAAGGCGGCCACCGAATAAAGCGAAACCTTCAGGCTTCCCCAGGCCAGGGAAGGCCCATCGCCCTCGTCGCGCAGGAAATGCCGGGCCAACTCCAGGATGCCCAGGGAGATCAGCAGTCCGATGAGCTGCAAGGCGAGCTGGTAATGGTACCAGACCGCGTTCTCCCTGGCGAACACGGCCCCCCAACCGAACCAGAGGTGGGCGACGAACAGGCCGGAAAGCCCTGCCAGTACGACGCGCAAGGCGGTCCGGTAGGATCGGAAAAGGACCAGGAAGCCTAGCGCCAAGTCGAGGAGGGTGCCGACCAGGAGGAAGGCGAGGGTAAGCATGGGCTGGTCCGCGCCTTAGTGCTCAGTCATGACCGAGTACTAGCCCGCCTCCGCTTCGGGGGCGGATTGGACTTGGTAGTAGTACGAGTACTTCCGGTACCGGTTCTCCTCGAAAGGGGAGATTTTCGATCCGTTCAGGATGCATGAGACCCTGGCGTTGCGCTCGAACAAGATGTCGACGGCCTCGCGCGCCTCGCGCGCGGCGGTGACGCCCGAGCGGCAGACGAAAACCACGCCGTCCACCTGGTCCGCCAGGGAGAGGGGTTCCGGCGTGATCATGACGGGAGGCATGTCGAGGATGACGACGTCGAATTGGCTGCGGGCCATCTCGACGAAAGCCTTGAAACGATCGGAACCCACCAACTCCCCCGCGTTGGCGTTCGGCGATTTGCGCGGAGCCACCACCAGGTTCCGCTGCAAGGTAGGCTGGAAAACGAGGCTCGCGGATTCCAGGAAGTGCCCGGCCTCGATGTCGGGCTGATCGAGGATGGTGTCCAGGCCGGTGGCCACGTGCAAGTTGAAGATCTTGGCGACCCTCCCCAGGCGGAAATCGGCGTCGATGAGGAGGGTACGTTTCCCCTTGCGGGCGAAAGTCACGGCCAGGTTGGCCGCGCAGGTGGACTTGCCCTCATGCGGCCGGCACGAGGTGATCAGCAGGCAGAACTTCCCGGGCGCGCCCGCGTTGCGGAAGCCATTCTCGATTTCTTCCCGGATCATACGGAAGGCTTCCACGTCTTCCAACCGCGACATCCCGCCGTGGATGATCAGCATGGGGTCGACCGCGGGCTTGCGCGAGTCGCCCTCTTCCTCGCCCTTCTTATACTTGAGCTTACGCTCGGCGATGACCCCGAGGACCTTCAGCCCCAGCAAACGCGTTACGTCTTCCTTGGTCCAGATGCGGATGAAAACCAGGGACCAGGCCAGCACCAGGCCGGGGATGAGGATAAAAAGCAGGGCGACCGCCGCCGCCGCGATCAGCAAACGCGTTTTGGTGGAAGGCGGATAGTAGATGGCCGGGCGGGCGGGATCCACCACCGACACCTTGAAGAACTCCGACCCGGTCACCAGCTTGGCGCGGTTGTAGCTTTCCAGCAGGCGATCGTAGATGTTCTGGTTGTTCTTGTTGACGTTGTTCAGGCGCTCGAGCTCCAGTTGGATCTTGACGGGGGGCCGGTAGTTCTGGCGCGGCGCGGTGGTGGCGACCCGGGCCCGCGCTTGCGCGAGTTCCTGGTCGATGCGCTTTACCAACGAGCCTTCCGCCCCCTCGAGCTGGCGGTAGAGGGAATCCTTCTCCGCCTCCGCTTCCTTGATGCGGGGATGATCGGGGCCCAGGGTGGCCCGCAAGCTCTGCTGCCGCGCGTTCACCTCTTGCAGGCTCGCCCTCAGGATGCCCGCTTTCGCTTCGCCCGCCTGCGCCATTTCCCCCAACAGTTCGAGGGCCCAGAAATAACGCCGCTCGGGCGTTGCGTCGGGTTCCCGCGCCGCGAACGCCTGGACCACCCGCCGCTTCTGGCCCTCCAGCTGATCCATGGTCTGGCGCGATTCGAGGTAGGTCAGGTTGTCCCCCGCGCTGGGGCCTTGTTGCTGGGACAACTCCGGGTTTTCGGCATAATAATGGGAAAGGTCGTCCTGGCTTTTTTCCAGGCGTTCCTTGGCCAAGTCCAAATCCTTTTCCATCTGCGCCAGGATGCCCACGTCCTGCACCTCGGTGGTGCCGTAATAGACGTCCAGGAACTCGCTCTGCAAGGTGGAGAGGATATCGGCGACGAGGAAGGGATCGCGATCCTTAAGGTGGATCTCGAAATTGGTGCCTCCCAGGGGCCGCGCGGAAACGTTCTTCTTCAGATCCTGGAAGACGGCGTCGAAGGGCATGAAATCCAGATCCACGCGATTGCCGTGCTCCCCGGAAAGGAATTCCGGCGTGAACTGCACGTCCAGTCCCGGGAAGGAAAGACGGCCCTCGCCCACGATAGGGCCTTGGTGCACCTTGTAATCGGTGGTCGCCCCTACGGGCTTGTAGTTCACCGTGGCTTCGGTGCCGCGGCCGGACAAAACGATGGTGTAACGTTCCAGCCCCAGGTTGTCCGTGTATTTCACGTCTTTGAACACCCACTTCTGGAACTGTTCCTTGGTGGCGATGCGCAGGCGCAATCCCAGCTTGGTAATGGTCCCTTCCAGCACCTGATGGCTGGAGAGGATGCTCAGGATGGATTGGCCCGAGGTGATGGCCACGTCGCGCATGACGTTGGTCTGGGCGCCGACCACGTCGGGAAAACGCATCACCGTGGTGGCGGAATACGATTTCGGCAAATCGAAAAGGGACAGGGCGATGCCTACCGGCGCGGCCACGACGAACCAAGCGATGAGCGCGATCCATTTCCGCATCCAAAGGACGTGGAAAAGGGTGGTGAGCGAGGGGAGCTTGCGCGGACCGGAGGGGAGATCCTCCATCTCCCCCGCTGGGTGCGCATCGGGAGGCGGGGTTCGGGGGCTCATTTACGGGACCGAAAGATAGATATTAATTTTTTTGGATTGGAATCCGTGACCGCGCCGGATCCTTCGTCGTAAACTTACCACCGAACAGAACCGGACGGCCATGAAAAAAATCCTCCTGATAGCGCCTATTCCCATCCTCGCGATCGGCGCTTTGTTGGTCTGGCAGAACCTGCCGCAGAAGCGCTTCGCCAAACACGTCACCAAGGCCCGGCTGTACGCGAAGGAAGGCAACCTGACGGCCGCCCGGATCGAGTACGAAAAAGGGTATTCGGCCCAGGGGGCATATACCCCTTACGTTTCCCTGGAGGTGCTCAACCTCGCCAACCGCCTCAGCATCCAGGACGGCAAGCCGCGCGAGGCCCTGGAAAATACCCAGAAGTTCGTGGCCGCGCACAAGACCAACAAGGAAGGCCGGGTGCTTTTGGCCGGCCTCGCCTTCGAGATGGGGGAAACGGAATTGGGATTCGACGCCCTGAACGAATTGCTCGTCCAGGATCCTTGGAATTACCGCGGCCGCCTGCTGCTCACCCAGGTGCGCGCGAAACAGGGACGTTTGGATCTCGCGGAACAGCAGTTGCGGTACCTCTACAGCAAATACCCGGATTCGGTGCAGGCCCTGTTGCCCATGGCCGAGGTGCTTTTGCGCGAACGTCGATCAAGCGAAGGACGCGAGTTCCTCCGCCGCGCCCTGGTAAAGGAACCCAAGAACGTCCGCGCCCGGCTGCTGCTGGTGGACAGCTACCTGATGGAGAAACAACTCGACTCGGCCGAACTGATGCTCGATCAGTGGCAGGAATCGGATCCGGACAAGAAGCAACAGGTGCAGATCCGCAAGGCCCGGCTTTACTCCCTGGCCGGACGGCTGGGCGATGCCGAGGCCGCCTTGGCGCCTTACCTCAAGCCCACGGAGGACAATCTCCAGGCCCTCTCCGAGCTGGCCATCCTCCACGCCAAGGGCGGCCGCTACGATTCGGCCCTGGCCTTGTACCGCGCCATCGGCGACGTCTCCCCCAAGGCGAGCGCGACCGCGGAGATCATGTCCTACTACCTGGACATGAAGGCGCAGAATCCGGCCCGCGCCTTGGAGGCGCTCAAAACCCTGCAGATCAGCGATAAGCGCCCGGCCCTGCTGCCCCCGCTCATAGCCGCCTACCTCGCCATCGGCCAGGACAACAAGGCGCAGGACCTGATCGCCCAGCAGCCCGACAGCCTGAAGCGCTCCCTGACCGCCTTCATGGGCAGCCTCCTGCCCGACAAGGAATTCATCGGGCAATGGGCGCTCATCACGTACTTCAGCGCCAACCACCAGAACCCTTCCGTTTTCCAGGCCGTGGAAGATCTCTATAAAAGATGGCCCAAGCAACGCCTCGCCATCGAAATGTGGACCAGCCAATTGTCCGCCATGGGCCGATACGCCGATGCGGCCAAGGTGCTGGCCACCCTGGACAAGCCCGAGCTCGGCCAACGGGTAGGTTATCTGCAGCTTTTGGCCAGCGCGGGCCAGGGCGATAAAGCGCGGGATGCCGCCCTTAAGCTTTCCGCCGATTACCCCGACCTGAAGGGAGTCAACCTCATCCTGGCCGAGTACTGGGTCAAGAAGGACAAGGCCAAGGCCATGGACTATTACCAGAAGGAGCTGGCCCTCAACCCGGACAACCTGGTGGCGTTGAACAACCTGGCCTGGGAATACGGCGTGGTGCAAGGGGACTTGGCCAAAGCCCGGCCGTTCCTCGACAAGCTGAAGGGGGTTAAGAATCTCGACCCGCGCATCCTCGATACGGTGGGTTGGATCCTGGCCGTGAACGGACAGGCCGCCGAAGGCGAGCCCTATCTGCGCAATGCCATCGATCTGGTCCCCGATTTCCCCGCCTTCCAATACCATTTGGCCTTTATCCTGGCGCGGACCGGAAAGAAGGACGAAGCCCGCGATCTCCTGAAGCAGGCCTTGTCCGCCACGGCCGCATTCGAGGAACGCAAGGACGCCGAGAAGCTGATGTCGGAGCTGGGATGAGGGGAGCGGCCTGGGCGGCATTCTCCCTCCTGTTCTTCGCCAACTATTTCCCCGCTTTCCGATGGATGGTGGCGCGCTGGGACGAACCTGCCTCCTACATGTCCCATGGGTGGCTCATCCCCCCCATTTCCGCCTTCCTTCTCTGGCAGCGCAGGAGGGAAATCGCATCGCTCCCCCGCGGCCCCGCCCAGGCAAGCGCCTGGGGTTTTCCTGTGATCATCGTATCGCTTCTTCTCCATCTTACGGCCGGCCTGGCCGACGTCTCTTCCCTATCCGGGCTGACCCTGGTGGGAGTACTGTTGGGCTTCGTCCTATTGGTCGAGGGAAAGCCGACGGCGAAGGCCGCCTGGTTCCCTATCCTGTTCCTGGCCTTGATGGTGCCCCCGCCGGAATTCGTCATCGACAAGCTCAATTTTTCCCTGAAACTGATGGCCGCCGATATCGCGACCAGCCTCCTCGACTTGGTGGGCCTGCCGGCCATCCGCCAGGGCTCGTACATGATTTTCGGCGATGAGAAACTGGCCGTCGGGGACGTATGCTCCGGCCTGCGCAGCCTGCTCGCCCTGCTCGACCTGGGCGTACTTTACGCCTACCTGGTGCGCGAACGCGGACGCGCCGGGGTGGGCGCCGCCCTCGCGATGGCCGTCCCGGCCGCCATCGTCGGCAACGGCCTGCGCATCTTCCTGGTCGCCTGCCTGGTGATCGCTTTCGGGCAAGCCGCCGTGTTCAAGCCGCTGGTGGGCAGTTGGGACCTGCACTTGTTCACGGGCGCCTTCATCTTCATAGCCGCCTTCGGCTGCCTTTACCTCGCGGTGTGGGCGGTAGACCGTTTGTCTCCCGCCGTTTCCGGGCGGGAGCCCGTTCCCCGGGCGGAACCCGTCCAAAAGGGCGTACCGATGACCGCGCGGCGGCAACGCGCGTGGCTGGCGGCATCCCTCCTGGCCCTGGCGGCGGCGGCGGCGCTCTCGGAATCGGTCCTCTTCAAGCAAGTGGTGCAAGGCCAAACCGATCTGGCCCGTAACATCCCCCGCCAACTCGGGGCTTGGCAATTAGTGGACGAACAAACGGCCACGCCATCCGAAGTACAAGGGTTGGAGACGCGCGACATCATCAAGCGCACCTATAGCGACGGGCGCGAATATATGGAATTGGTAGTGGCCTACATCGCCCATAGCAGCCGCAAGTCGGCCCATGCGCAGGAAGCCTGTTTACGGGGAGCGGGAGCCCTGGTGGGAAGCATCGGGAAGGTCTCCTGGGAGAATGGCCGGGTGAACGGAAAGCTCATTTCCATCGACGTGCGGGACCAACGCGAATGGGTCTGCTATTGGTATAAGATCGGGGATACCTATACCGCCGACTACCTGGCCTCCAGCTTGCGCATGTTCCTGGGCGGCCTCATCGGCGAGAAGATCCAGGGAGCATCCTTGGTCCGCATCCTCACGCCCGAGGCCCGCGGCGAAAGCCAAGCCCGCATTGAATCCCGCATGCAGGACTTCACCCATGCCTTGTTGCCGGAATTGAAGAAGGCTCTACCTTAGATTGGAAATGGCTTTGCCGAAAGTCCGGTTTTTCATGGAGGAACTCGCGATATATGGACTTTTTGAGTCTGTAAAGTCGAAGAGGGAAGCGACGGCATTCTTTACGCCTCTCCCCGACGAAGGAAGCCGGGGTTCCGAAATCCCGGTTTCGGGCGCATTCCAAGCTGGATAACTCCCTAATTTTCTTGGCATTGAATTAGCTTGTCTAGGGCTGAGCAGCGCATGAATGAGAAGAGGATTTCAATGCAGAAGTTATTAGCGATTTTGGCACTTTCGGCGGGTTTGTCCCAGGCCACGGTAATTCACTGGAGCGCGTCCAACGACTCTAAGTCCTTGGCTGATGCCGTTGCCAATGACAGCATTTACACCGGCTACGTCGACTTGGTCGAGTTCAACGATGGTTCGTTCAGCAGCATCTGGTCCACGCCCGATCCGCTCTTGGGAAAATACGTGGTCATGAATACCAAGACCGACATGTTCTACATCTCCACCAGCAACGCTCCCGCTTCGATCGCCAGCAATGCGCTGTTCTCGGCGAGCTTCGACTTCGACCTGAACTCGTCCAACCTTTCGACCGCGAACGGTTACGTGCTCGGGAATATCTCCATCAATAATACCATCGGTTCCGCGGGCCTAACGGAGTTCGCCCAGACCGAGGCGATTTATCCGGACGCCCAGTACACCTTCTCCGCCCAGGGCTCCTTCGGGAACGGGCAGTTGGGCACGGTTCCCGAACCCACCTCCCTCGGCCTGATGGGCTTGGGCCTGATCGGCTTCGGTCTCTTCATCCGCCGCAAGAAGACCGTCTGAGCCTTTTTAGCATCGATTGAAAAAAGCGGAGGGGAAACCCTCCGCTTTTTTTGCGTACTCCCCGCATCCATAGGCAAACGGGAAATCGGGTAGCGGACGGCCCGGCAGGGGACCCTTAGAACTTGAGCTTCCGGCCGTAGAAAGCTTCCGCATAGCTGCTTTCGGCTTGGCACTCCATCCCTCGGATGCGCATCAGGCCCAGGAAGGTATCTTCGCTGAACCAATTCTTGCCCCATTGGGTGGGATAACCTTCGCGGATCAATTCCACTTTCCGGCGGAAAACGGATTCGGGTAATTCCACGAAAACGTTGGGAACACCCAGGTCGCCATCGTACTTGGGGATTTCGTACTCCCAGATCAAATGATTCCGCCATGTGTTCCAGGTCAGTTCGGAGATGAGGCGATGGTCCTGATGCAGATCCTGGCGATAATGCGTGAGGATGAGGTCGGGGTTCACTTGCGCTTTCAAAACCTCGAAGGCCTCCTTCACCTCGATCCCATGGTAGGGAAGGAATCCATCGCGAAACGCATGCACCCGGACCTCGGCCTTGGCGGCCCCGGCCAGGAACAAGCCGGCGGATTTTTCCGCCTCCGACTTGCGGACCGGGTTGGATGCGAATACGATCCAGTACACCTCGAGGCCGGGGTTCTCCTTCAAGAGCCGGAGCAAGGCGCCGCCGCAACCGATTTCGATATCATCGCAATGCGCCCCCAGGGCGAGCACGGTCTTGAGTCCCGGCAATCGGGCCGTCAGCATCGGGCTTCACCGGATGGCTGGCGGAGCCCGGCGGAGGGACGGGGGCCTACAGGGCGCTCTTCTTCCAGACTTCCCATGGGGCATCGCCTTTCGCGTATAAATCGTCCAACTGCTGCTTGTCCTTGAAGGTGTCCATGCAGCCCCAGAACCCGTTGTGATGGTACGCGGTCAGCTCGCCCTTGGCGATCAGCCGCTGGAATGGCTCGTGCACCAGCTCTTCGCCGGGCTTGATGTGGTCGAATATCTCG
>JAEKLQ010000059.1 GCA_019509785.1 Fibrobacterota bacterium
TGTGCCCGATCAGCCAACCCTGGTAGGCCGACATCTTGAAGAAGTAATTCTTCTCGCGGATCTTCTCGACCGGGCGGCCGCTGATGGGATCCTTCCCGTCCACCAGTTCCTTTTCGGTGAAGAAGCGTTCCTCGCTGGTGGAATACCAGCCTTCGTATTCCTGCTCGTAGATGAGGCCCTTGTCCCAAAGCTTGCGGAAAACCCCTTGCACGAAGGCGATATGGGCGGGATCGGTGGTGCGGATGAACTTGTCGTAGCCGATGTTGAGCTGCTTCCAGGCGTCCCGGAAGCGTTCCGAATACTTGTCCGCATGCGCCTGCGGGGATTCTCCCGCCTTCTCCGCGGCTTGCTGCACTTTTTGCCCATGCTCATCGGTGCCCGTCAGGAAAAAGGTGGGTTCCCCCGCGAGCTTGTGGAAGCGGGTGAGCACATCGGCCAGGATGGTGGTGTAGGCGTGCCCGATATGGGGCTGATCGTTGACGTAATAGATGGGCGTGGTGACGTAGAAGCGATCTGGGCTCATAGGAGCAAAGCTAGGAAATCGCTAAGGCAGGGCGTCGCCCCGCGGCGCCAGCCCAGCCACCTTGCCGATCACCAGCAGGGTGGGGGAGTCGAAACCCAGGCGTGACGTCTCTTCCCGGATACCCTCCAGGGTGGAAACGCAAACGCGTTGATCCGGGAGGGTCGCGTTCTGGATGGCAGCCGCCGGAGTCCCGGGTTCCCATCCTTGCGCGAGGAATGCGGGTACGATTTCGGCCAGCCGATGCAGGCCCATCACCAGCACGATGGTATCGGCCTTTGGGATTTCGGTATTGGTGGCGGAATACGCCATGCCGGACATGACCGCGAATGAGCGCGCCACTCCCCGATGGGTCAAGGGGATGCCGGCCCAGGCAGGTCCCGCCGTGGTGGAGCTGACGCCGGGGATCACCCGCCAGGGAATACCCTTGGCCTGCAATGCCAGCACCTCTTCCCAGCCTCGGCCGTATACGAATGGGTCGCCCCCCTTGAGACGCACCACGCGTTTCCCCGCGAGGGCATGTTCCACGAGGCGGACTTCGATCTCATCTTGCCGGGTGGATTCGAAATGCCCGCGCTTACCCGCCGCGATCAGGCGGCAGTCGGACGGGGCGAGGTGAAGGACTTCTTCCGGGATCAAGCGATCATGAATGATGACTTCGGCCCGGCGCAGGATGTCCGCAGCCAACAAAGTCAAAAGGCCCGGATGGCCGGGTCCCGCGCCCACCAGGTCGACCCCGGGCAGGACGTTAACCGTGCCGGAAGGATGTCGCCCGGCGTCCGGCGCTCCTGCCTCTCGATCCCTCTCTACCTGCCCGTCCATCCCCGCCGAATCCGGATCCCCGCTCGACTTCACGGCTTGATCCAGCATGGTTTCGGCCTGCGCCCGGTCGCCGGCCTTCAGGGCTTCCAGAAGGGCCCGGTAGGGAAGGTTCTCCAGTATCGATGCGGCTCCCGGTATGCCCCGGGCGCGTAATCGGGAACGGAAACCGGAAAGCAAGGCGGCGGCATCGGCCACTTCCGGCCCCAGGGCCTGGGAGAGAACTCGTTTCAAGTGCCGGGTAAGGCCGGGAGCGGCCCCTCCGGTCCCTACGGTAACCGTCACGTTACCCTGCCGGAGGACCCCCGGGACGTGGAAGCTCCCCGCTTGCGCCGCATCCGCCACGTTGCAGAGGATATTCGCCTTGCGGCAGATCGCGGCGATCTCCCGGTTCACCGAGGTATCGTCGCTGCAGGCGAAGACGAGGTATTTGCCGCCTTCGTCGCCGGGACGGAACGGGCGGTGCTCCATGCGGAGGGCCGAAGCCAGGCGCTCCACAGCGGGCGAGATTTCCGGGGCCACTATGGTGACGTCCGCGCCGCAACGCAATAGCTCGGCCAGCTTGCGCGCGGCCACGGAACCTGCCCCGACCACGAGGACGGGTTTCCCATGCAGATCCACCGCGAGGGGATAAAGTATGCGCGAGGATTGCGGGATCGGCTCCGAATGCTCATCCGAAGGCCCATCCGAAGGTTCATCCGAAGGCGTAAGCGAGGATATATCCGAAGACATATCCGGAAAGGTAGCAAGTCAGGAGGCGGCTTTCCGGCCTTCCCGTCGTAACCGTCCGCGCAGGTATTCCCTCCCGACGACCCAGAGGATTTTCTTTCCCGCCCGCCAGCTGCCTAACACCGTTCCCGAAATCTTCGACTTTCCGATCCGCTTGCGGTAAGAAACCGGGACCTCTTCGATGCGCAGTCCCAGGGCGGCCGCCTTCACTTGCATCTCGATGGTCCAACCGAAATCGCGGTCCTCCATTCCCAGCTTTCGCAAGGCGTCCATGCGGATGGCCCGGAAGGGGCCTAGATCGGTATAGGCCACGCCCCAACCCAAGCGCACCAGGCGCGTCGTCAGCCAATTCCCGAAGCGCGCCACCGGCAATAGGGCTCCCGGTTCGCTTTGGCCGAGCGTCCGCGATCCGATCGCCAAATCCGCCCGGCCCGACCGGAGGGGCTCCAACAGGCGATCCATTTCCCGCGGATCGTCGCTGAAGTCCCCGTCCAGGAAAACCGCAACCTCGGTATCCACGGGCAAGGCGGCGATCCCGCCCAGGCATGCCGCCCCGTACCCGCGGCGGCCCTCGGCCACCACCGTAGCGCCCGCGTTACGTGCGACGGCGGCGGTCCCGTCGGTGCTGCCGTTGTCCACCACGATCACCTGGGCCGCAACGGCGGGAATGGCGGCTAGCACCTTGGCGATGGCCAGCTCTTCATTCAGGGCCGGGATGATCACTACTACTTTCATTCCGTCTTCTCCCGTCCGCGGCACCAAGCGAGCCAGGCTCCCAGCATCAGGGGCGGCAGATACTCCGGGAGGCGAAGCCAAACCCGCTCGGACCAGGCGCCCGTGGCCGCCATGCGCGCGTACACCTCGTAACTGATCAGGCTGGTCGCGGTGAGGAGCAGCCAAGGCCGATTCAGCCGCAAGGTCGCGAAGGGAAGGATCCAGATGAGATACCAGGGGTGGAGGGTGGGGGAGAAAAGCAGTACGGTTCCCAGGCAGGCCAGGGCCTGGGATTCCGGCGGATCCCGGCGCGTCCTCCATAGGCAGGCGCCCAAGACCGCGCAGAAGAGGGCCGCGAGCAGGGCGTTGCGCGCCATCGCCGGCAGGAATGGGAAACCGTAATCCATCAGTCCGGGAACGGCGCCGTTGAAACGGAAGCGCGTGGCGAACCGTCGCAGCACGTCTAACGCGCCCACCCGCCACAAGAGCATGCCGACCGCCGCGCACGCAGCGAGTGCCCATGCCGCCCCCCTTCGCCAGCCGTCGCGCAGGACCAGCAAGGGCGCCAACGCCAGCGAGGAGATCTTCGCCAAGCCTCCCATCCCCAGCCAAGCGGGCGCCCAACCGGATCCCAAGGCCCACAGAAAAGCCACGTTCAACCCGGCGGACAACGCGTCGAAGTGCCCTCTCCCCGCGCTTTCGAAGATCAAGAGCGGATTCAGGAAATAGGCGGCAAGCACATGGGATGCGTACTGGTATGCGGGTCCGGTCCCGCGTAAGCTCTCGTTCCCGCCCAGGCTTTCGCCCTTATCCCGGCGCCCCCGCAACAGGCCCGACAATGCGAAGAAGGTCGCGACATCGCAGGCTAGGAAACCCGCCTTGAAGACGAGTATCTTCGGCCCCAGGCGCGCCAAGAGACGGAACAGGGCTTGGGCCAATGGGGGATAGAGCGTTGGCAGGTGCGGATGGTTGATGCGGGCCCAGTCGGCATCGCGCAGGAAGGCCAGGTAAGGATGATCCGGGGCCAACAGGTAAGGGCTGAAACCGTTGAGGCTTACCTTGCCTTCCCAAATGAATCGATAGATATCGTCAGAAGGCGGTAGAGGGAGCAGGATCAGCCGCGCGGCCATGCCGATGGCGAGTATGGGGCCTATCCCGATCGGCGCCCGGTTTTCCGCCCATGCGAACCCGTATACGAGGAAGGCCGCGCCCAGGCAGGCCCAATAAATCGGAAGGGCCCCTTCCAAGGGGCCCAAGCGCGAGAGAACGAGGAATGGCAGGAGGAAAAGGACGGCCGCCGCAAAGCTCCGGCGGTCCATGGGGACGTCTTTAGGCTTCTTGCAGGGCCGGGACGGTCGCGAACTTGACCAGGTAGAACTTGCGCAGGTAATGGGTCAAGGACATGGTGCCTACGACCAGGAAGCCGACGGCGTACAGGCCCAGGAAAGGCCCGACCAGGTACTTCTCGGCAGAGGTGTACTGGTAAAAACCCGTGAAGCAATACGCGGCGAGGGACAATTCCACCACCGAGGCATAGGGGAACTTCGACTTGTAAACGTGCACCTGCTTATCCCCCGCCTTAGGAGTGCGAATGAAAGCTCCCTTGCGGCCGGACAGGGCCGAAAGGACAGCGCGCGTATTATTGAGGGCCACGCCCACGCCCAAGGCCATCAAGGTGGGCAAGGAAAGGATTCGGCTCTTCCAATTCTTCCGGGAGACGCGCTGAGCCACCAAATACAGGATGGACGGGGCCAGGGAGGAGATGAGGATCAAGACGCACAGTCCCGAGAAGGCCACGGTGCCGACCTTGAAGGGGAACCAGAACAGCAACGGCAGCGCCAGGATGGCGGTCAAAAGCATCAGGGGATGGATGGCGTAGTGCGTCGTATGCAGAACGCTTTGCAGCTTGACGCGCCAGGAAACATTGGCGCGGAGCACTTGCGGCAACAGCTTCACCGCGGTCTGGATGGAGCCCTTGGCCCAACGGAATTGCTGTGACTTGAAGGCGTTGATGTCGGAAGGGAGCTCGGCGGGCACGACCACGTCGTAGAGGAATTTCATGCGCCAGCCATGCAATTGCGCGCGATAGGAGAGATCCATGTCCTCGGTGAGGGTATCGCCCTGCCATCCGCCCGAGGTCTCGATGGCGCTCTTGCGCCAGATCCCGGCGGTGCCGTTGAAGTTCATGAACAGCCGTCCCCAGGAGCGCGCCGATTGCTCGATCACGAAATGCCCGTCGATGCCGATGCTTTGCGCCAAGGTGAGGGAGGACTCTTGGGAGTTGAGATGGCCCCAGCGGGCTTGCACCAGGCCGATTTCCTCATCCATGACCAGGAAGGGCACGCAACGCATGAGGTAATCGGTGGGCGGGACGAAATCGGCATCGAAGATGGCGATGAAATCGCCGCTGCATACCTGCATGCCCTCGTTCAACGCGCCGGCCTTGTAGTCATGGCGGTTGGTGCGGTGGATAAGCTTGATATCGTGGCCCTGTGCGCGCATTTCGGCCACCATGCGGGCCGAAATCTCTTCCGACCCGTCGGTCGAATCATCCAGGACCTGGATTTCATGCTTGTCCTTGGGGTACTCCATGGCGCATACCGCCCGAATCAGGCGTTCCACGACATTGGCCTCGTTGTAAACCGGCAATTGGGTGGTGACCTTCGGCATGCGGTCCATGCCGCTTTCGGCATAATAGCGACGAAGCTTGCGCTTATCGTGGACCACTTCCTTCCGCTTATTCTTCAGGAATAGCGCCAACAGCCAGTAACAATTGATGCCATAGGTGAATAGCCCCACGGAGGCTATGGCATACAGGCCAAACATGGCGTAGATGATCGGTGAGGGCATCTTATCCTATTCCCAGATGTTTGAGTGGTTCCAGGTGTCTTACCCGCTCGAAGTCTGCCAGGGTATCGACATCGGAAAAAGCGTTAAGCGAAATGTAACTTAAAGAATGGATTTTTAGAATATTTAAGGTTTGCTCCAGAACTTGCCCCGTGCTCCAAGGGATGCTTTGGAAAAGCGCCGGGCGTTCTTCTTTCAAGCCGAGCAAATAGTAACCTCCGTCTTCCGTCGGTCCAAGGACGGCATCGCAATCATTGAGCGCGGTAAAAGAGGAAACTATGGATTCTTTCGAAATTTGCGGGCAGTCACAACCGATGACTACGGATTTACGCGCGCCGCGGTCGAAGCTGGCGGCGAAAGCGGCGCTCAATCGGGTTCCCAAATCTCCTTGCGCTTGCGGTAGATAGGCATCCATTCCCGGCGCCCAGTCGGCGCCGTCTTGCGCATGGGACGGCGGATCGGCCATGAGGATCTTGCGGCAGGGCAAGGCGCGGGCGACCGTGAGCGTGTGGTGGAGCAGCGCCTGGTAGACACGCAATGCGTTCGCGGTTCCCATGCCGCGCGCCAATCGCGTTTTGCAATTCCCGGCCTGGGGATACTTGGCGAAGACGAGGAGTTCGTCGGAGCTGGTTTCCGCAATCACGCGGGGAAAATTAAGAAAAGCGGAGCCGGGGTAAAATGGAAATGAGGAGGAAGGCAGCGATCCGGGTCAAGGGACCCGGATCGGCGAGGGGTATCTAGTGAACGGTGCCGCGGGGCTTTTTGGTGGGGAAAGGGACCAGGTGGGGCTGGCTCAAGGCGTATTCCTCGAACTGCGCCTCGTAATCGGACCACTTGCCGAACTCGGGGCGCTGTTGGTAATCAGGCTTACGGCCCGTGGCCAGCATCTTCTGGAAGTGGCGGCGCTTGTATTCGGTGCGATGC
Organism: Fibrobacterota bacterium; assembly: GCA_019509785.1. NCBI lineage: Bacteria > Pseudomonadati > Fibrobacterota > Fibrobacterota bacterium. The sequence continues at coordinate 6,554 of JAEKLQ010000059.1, forward strand.
AGCTCGCAATACATGGGATAGATATTATGGTCGGGATATAAAGTGAAGGAGTATTCTCGGCCGCAATCGGGCAGGGAGCAGCACAAGGTCTTCTGCATCGGCTGGATGGCATCGGGCTCGATCACCAGGTTGGTGTCTTCGGGCTTGGGCGCCTCTTTCGGCACGAAACGTTCCGCGCGGCTTTTGCGGGTACGATGATCCACGCAATAGAGGCTCGTGGGCGAACCCTCGAACTTCTTGTTGCAGGCGGGGTGCTTGCAGGTGCGGATTTCCTTGCGGACCCGGCTGCCGGTGTTCATCCCCTGGCCGAATGACCGTGCTTCGATTACATGCGCTGTCTTTTCCATGGTGCGGTGCTCTCCCTAAGACCATTATCGGAGGCGGGACCGCATTCCTTGAGTGATGAAGTGGAAGTTGAAGCGGTCAAATCACTCTGGCTTGCAAAAAAACCCAATGGGTTTTTGGAGCCTTGCCCGGCTCGCGGGAGAGGCGGCGGATGTAAGCGGGAGGGCCCGTTCCGCCACCGTATCCAGTAACCAAAATTCCTATATTGGGCCAATGGCCACCGAGTCCTCCGCCGCCGGCGCACGCGATGAGTTCGATGCGACGGAGCACGTCGCCCGGCTCAAGCCCGGAGTGGTGCTCCTCGCGCGGGACATGTCCGATCCCAATTTCAATTCCACCGTCGTGCTCGTCTGCCAGCATGGCGCGGAAGGGTCGTACGGCCTGGTGCTCAATCGGCCCTCGCATATGCCTCTCTCCGAGGTGTTCGATAAGCCTCCCGTCTGGGCCGGCGATGCCTCCCGCAAGCAGCGCATCTACATAGGCGGGCCGGTGCAGCCCGAGGAATTGCAGATCCTGCAAGTCACCACCGAACCCGTTCCCGGCTCGTACCAGGTGGCGCCCGAAGTTTTTCTGGGCGGATATTGGGGCGATCTCAAGGACATCATCGAGCTCGATCCCCGGACCATCCGGTTGTTCCTCGGGTACTCGGGTTGGGGCGCGGACCAACTCGCCCGCGAGGTGCAGGCGGAAGCCTGGGAAGTGTGGAGCGTGGACGTGAAGCGGTTGCTGCTGGGGCCCGAGGACGCCTGGGCCGGCGGCATCGGGCAGATCAAATCCTTCCTGTCGACCCTGCGATAGCTTCTTCCTAATCCTGCCACTTAGGCCGAATCGTGCCACTTGGGCAAATCGGCCTTGATTCGGCAACCGCCCGCCGGCAAAAAAAGGTGACTAATCCGGAATTCTTCTTATTTTTCCGATCGAATGGCTGCCTCATCCGGTCACCCCTCTAAGTTGAAACGCAGGTAAGGTTTTTCCGAGCGGGTTTGCCCGCGACCTCTCCTGCAAAGGGGAGGGGAGGGTAGTCATTGTGTCGTACGCAAGTTTTTAAGCAGGAATACAATATGAAGGCTCCAGGAATTCCCCAGAATGAAGGCTTGTACGATAGCGCGTACGAGCATGATGCCTGCGGCGTGGGATTCGTCGTCCATATCAAGGGAAAGAAGTCCCACGACATCGTGGCCAAGGGCATCCAGCTCCTGGTCAACCTCGAGCATCGCGGCGCCGCCGGCGCCGAACGCAATTCCGGCGACGGCGCGGGAATCATCACCCAGATGCCACATGCCTTCTTCCTCAAGAAATGCACCGAGCTGGGCATCGCCTTGCCGCAGCCGGGCGAGTACGGCGTGGGCCAACTGTTCCTGCCCAAGCCCGAAGATCAACGCAAGGAGATCGTCAAGCTCTTCACCCGTTGCGTGGAAGAGAGCGGCCAGATCGTCCTGGGCTGGCGCAGCGTGGAGACCAACAATTCCGAACTGGGCGAGTCGGTCAAGCGCACCGAGCCCGCCCATTGGCAGGTCTTCATCAAGCGCGGCAAGAACGCCAAGGATCCGGAAGCCTTCGAGCGCAAGCTGTACGTCATCCGCAAGTACGCCGAACGCGTGATCCGCGATTCCAAGCTGCCGGGCAGCGAAACCTTTTACTGCGGCTCGCTCTCGTACAAGACCATCGTTTACAAAGGCCTGTTCCTCTCGCCCCAGGTGATGACCTATTTCCCCGATCTATCGGATGAGAGCTTCGAATCGGCCCTGGCCCTGGTGCACAGCCGCTTTTCGACCAACACTTTTCCGACCTGGCCTTTGGCCCATCCGTTCCGCTACATCGCCCACAACGGCGAAATCAACACCCTGCGCGGCAACGAGAACTGGATGAAGTCGCGCGAGACCTTGCTCAAGAGCAAGCTGTTCACGCCGGACGAGATCAAGAAACTGCTCCCCATCATCGATGAGAAGGGTTCGGATTCGGCCAAGCTCGACAACGTGGTGGAACTCCTGGTCCTGTCGGGCCGGTCCTTGCCCCATGTCATGATGATGCTCATTCCCGAAGCCTGGGAAAAGGATCCGGAGATGAGCCCGGAGAAGAAGGCCTTCTACGAATACCATGGCACCTTGATGGAACCGTGGGACGGCCCCGCTTCGGTGGCCTTCACCGACGGCCAGATGATTGGCGCCACCCTGGATCGCAACGGCCTGCGGCCTTCGCGCTACCAGTTGACCGAGGACGACATCCTGGTGATGGCCTCGGAAGCGGGCGTGATCGAATTCCCGGCCGACAAGATCAAGCTGAAGGGCCGCCTCCAACCCGGCAAGATGTTCGTGGTTTCCCTCGAGGAAGGCCGCATCATCCCCGACGACGAAATCAAGATGAAGGTCGCGACACGCAAGCCTTACGCCAAGTGGCTGGCCAAGAACAAGATCGAAATCGTGAACCTCAAGCCGCCCCGCGAAATCCGCCAACCGGATCCCGAGACGGTCATGAAGCGCCAGAAGACCTTCGGCTATACGCTGGAAGATCTGCGCATCCTGATGGCCCCCATGGTGAACAGCGGGGAAGAGGCGCTGGGATCGATGGGCAACGACGCGCCCTTGGCCGTGCTCTCGGACAAGTCGCGCAACCTGTTCGATTATTTCCATCAGCTCTTCGCCCAGGTGACCAACCCGCCGATCGACAAGGATCGCGAGGAGATGGTCATGTCCCTGACCTCCTTCGTGGGTAAGGAAGACAACCTGCTGGACGAGACGGACAAGCATTGCCGCGTCATCGAATTGCCCCAGCCGGTCCTGACCAACGACGATCTGGAACGCCTGCGCTGGGTGGACAAGAACCATTTCCAGGCCCGCACCATCCCCATCGTCTTCAAGGCTTCCTCCGGGGAAGACCGTTTGGCCAAGGCCCTGGAACGGATCCGCCGCCAGGCCTCCGAAGCCATCGCCGAAGGCTATAACGTCATCGTGCTTTCGGACAAGCCCATCGATTCGGACCATGCGGCCATCCCGTCGCTGCTGGCCGTCGCGGCCGTGCATCATCATCTGATCCGCGAGGGCACGCGCTCGCAATGCGGCATCATCATCGAGACCGGGGAAGCCCGCGAGGTCCATCATTTCGCCCTCTTGCTGGGCTACGGCGCCAGCGCCATCAATCCTTACCTGGCCTTCGAGACCATCGAGGACATGCGCCGCCGCAAGATGCTGAAGGACGGCCTGACTTCGGAGAAGGCCCAGCAGCTCCTGATCAAATCGGTCAACAAGGGTCTGCTCAAGGTCATCTCCAAGATGGGCATCTCCACCATCCAGTCGTATATCGGCGCGCAGATCTTCGAAGCCGTCGGCCTTTCGAACGACGTGGTGGACGAATACTTCACCGGCACGGTTTCGCGCCTGGGAGGCATCGATCTGGCCACCTTGGAAGAGGAAACCTTGCTCCGCCATCGTTTCGCCTATCCGGAAATCCCGGAAGAGGAAACGGCCGAACTCGAAGTGGGCGGCCAGTACCAATGGCGCCAGCGCGGCGAGCGCCACCTCTTCAATCCGGATACCATCCACAAGCTGCAGCACAGCGCGCGGACCAACGATTACAAGCTCTACAAGGAGTTCACCAAGCTGGTGGACGACCAGACCCGCAATCTCTACACCATCCGCGGCCTGCTGGAGTTCAAGGACATACAGCCCATTCCGCTCGAATACGTCGAGTCGGTGGAGTCCATCCTGAAGCGATTCGCCTCCGGCGCCATGTCGTACGGGTCGATTTCCTGGGAAGCGCATACCACCATGGCCATCGCCATGAACCGCATCGGCGGGAAGAGCAATACGGGCGAAGGCGGCGAGGACGCTTCCCGTTTCCAACCGCTCCCCAATGGGGACAGCATGCGTTCGGCCATCAAGCAAGTGGCTTCGGGCCGCTTCGGGGTGACCAGCAATTACCTGGTCAACGCCGACGAGTTGCAGATCAAGATGGCGCAGGGAGCGAAGCCCGGCGAGGGCGGGCAATTGCCCGGCTGGAAGGTGGACAAGTTCATCGCCAAGACCCGGCATTCGACTCCCGGCGTGGGCCTCATCTCGCCTCCGCCACATCACGATATCTATTCCATCGAGGATCTCGCCCAGCTGATCTACGATCTGAAGAACAGCAACGATAAGGCCCGTATCAGCGTGAAGCTGGTGGCCGAAGTCGGCGTGGGCACGGTGGCCGCGGGCGTGGCCAAGGCCCATTCCGATGTCATCCTTATCTCCGGCCATGACGGCGGTACGGGCGCTTCGCCCCTCACGTCGATCAAGCATGCGGGCCTGCCCTGGGAACTCGGCCTGTCCGAAGCGCATCAGGTATTGATCAAGAACGGCCTGCGCGGCCGCGTGGTCTTGCAGACCGACGGCCAATTGCGCACCGGACGCGATATCGCCGTGGCCGCCTTATTGGGCGCGGAGGAATGGGGCGTGGCGACCGCGGGCCTGGTGGTGCTGGGCTGCATCATGATGCGCAAGTGCCATCTTAATACCTGTCCCGTGGGCGTAGCCACCCAGGACCCGGACCTGCGCAAGCTGTTCAACGGCGAGGCGGATCACGTGGTGAACTATTACCGCATGCTGGCCCAGGATCTGCGCGAGCATATGGCCATGCTGGGCTTCCGCACCGTCAACGAGATGGTGGGCCGCGTGGACAAGCTGGCGCCTAAGCGTGACGTCAAGCATTGGAAGGCCAAACAACTCGATCTGAATAAGTTGCTCTTCAACATGGCCGATACCCATAAAGGCATGGGGACCTTCTGCTGCGAGCGGCAGGATCATGGTTTGGAAAAGGCTCTCGACTGGAAGCTGATGGAAGCCGCCAAGGACGCGCTCGAGCATGGCAAGCCGGTCCGGAAAGAGGACTTCACCATCCGTAACGTCAACCGCACGGTGGGGACCATACTCTCCTCCAACATTTCGCGCCGGTACGGCGAGGATGGCCTGCTGGAAGACACCATCTGGTTCAAGTTCAAGGGTTCGGCGGGGCAGTCCTTCGGCGCTTTCGGGGCCAAGGGCCTGACCTTCGTACTGGAAGGCGAAGCCAACGATTATTTCGGCAAGGGATTATCGGGCGCCAAGCTCATCTTGTACCCGCCCCTGGAAAGCAAGTTCATCGCCCGCGAGAACGTCATCATCGGCAACGTGAGCTTCTACGGGGCCACCGGCGGCGAGGCCTACGTGCGCGGCATGGCGGGCGAGCGTTTTTGCGTGCGTAACTCCGGCGCCAAGGTGGTGGTGGAAAGCTGCGGCGACCACGGTTGCGAATACATGACCGGCGGGCGCGCGGTGGTGCTGGGCGAAATCGGCCGCAACTTCGCGGCCGGCATGAGCGGGGGCATCGCCTATATCTGGGATCCCCAGGGCAAGATGGCCGCTCGCGTCAATAAGGAAATGGTGGATTTGGAAGAGGTGACCCAGGCCGAAGAGGCCATCGCCCTGAAGGAAATGATCGAAAAGCATCTGGAATACACGCGAAGCGGATCGGCCAAGGAAATCCTGGCGGACTGGAAGCACAATGCCGCCAAGTTCCTGAAGGTGATGCCGCGCGATTTCAAACGGGCCATGGCCGATCTGGCCGTGGAGAAGGCGGCCGGGCATGCGGCCCCGACCGAAGGCGTGGGGGCCCCCGGGGCCTCGGGCGCCGTCGCCGAGGATTTGGTTTCGCCGATCGTGACTCCGAAAGCGAAGGTATAAGGGAAATGGGAAAGATTACCGGATTCAAGGAATACGAACGCAAGACCCCGAAGTACCTGGCGGTCGACGATCGCACCAAGAACTACCAGGAGTTCGTGGTGCCCCTTTCGAAAGAGGAAGTGGAGCAACAGGGCGCCCGCTGTATGGATTGCGGCGTGCCGTTCTGCCATACCGGATGCCCCCTGGGCAACATCATCCCGGACTTCAATGATCAGGTCTACAACGCCAAGTGGGAACCCGCGTTGCGGACCTTGCTTTCCACCAACAATTTCCCCGAGTTCACCGGCCGGATTTGCCCGGCCCCTTGCGAGTCGGCCTGCGTGCTGGGCATCAACAAGCCCCCGGTGAGCATCAAGAACATCGAAGTCTCCATCATCGATTACGCCTTCTCCCAAGGCTGGATCGTCCCGGAACCGCCGGCCGTCCGCACCGAGAAGAAGGTGGCGGTGATCGGTTCGGGCCCCGCGGGCCTGGCCGCCGCCGATCAATTGAACAAGGCCGGGCATTGGGTGACCGTATACGAGCGCGCCGATCGCATCGGGGGTCTGCTCCGCTACGGCATCCCGGACTTCAAGTTGGGTAAGAACCACGTGCAGCGCCGTGTGGACCTGATGGAGAAGGAAGGGGTCAAGTTCGTGACCAAGACCGAAGTGGGAGTGAACCTGCCCCTGGCCGAGCTGAAGCAGAACTTCGACGCCATCGTGCTGGCGATAGGTTCTACCGCGCCGCGCGACTTGCCGATTACGGGCCGCGACGCCAAGGGCGTCTATCCCGCCATGCACTTCCTGACCCAGAACAATAAGCGCGTCGCCGGCGATAAGATCCCGAAAGAGATCGAACTGCTGGCCACCGGCAAGAACGTGGTCGTCATCGGCGGCGGCGATACCGGTTCGGATTGCGTGGGCACTTCCATCCGGCATGGGGCCGCTTCCGTGACCCAGATCGAGCTTTTGCCCAAGCCCCCGCCCGGCCGCACCCTGGATACGGCCTGGCCCAACCACCCTGGCCCCCGCATGCTGTCGACTTCCTCTTCGCAGGCCGAAGGATGCCAGCGCGATTGGGCCGTGCAGTCCAAGGAATTCGTGAAGGATGCCGACGGCAATCTCAAGGCCATCAAGGCCGTGCGTCTCGATTGGTCGTCGGGCAAGCCGGTGGAGATCCCGGGTTCGGAATTCGAGATGAAGGCCGAACTGGTTCTCCTCGCCATGGGCTTCCTTTTCCCGGAGACGAAAAACTTCGTGGATCAACTCGGAGTGGAGAAGGATGAGCGCGGCAACGTGAAAGCCAACGCCAAGTACGCGACCAACGTGGAAGGGGTGTACGCCGCCGGCGACGCCCGCCGCGGCCAGTCCCTGGTGGTGTGGGCCATTTCCGAGGGCCGCGAATGCGCCCGCCACGTGGACGAGTTCCTGAGCGGACAGTCTTCCATGCTGGCGTCCAAGAATCGTTCGCTTACCGAAGTAAGCGCCTGATACCGGCCGGCGGCCGGCCCCATGGGGCCGGGCCGCCGGTCAATCTTCCCCAATTTTTCCGATTCATCCCAACCTTCCCCAAGGTCCCCGCGCTTTGCGCTGGCCGCCCCCCTCTGCCACCCCCAGAATGGTTAAACCATGTCCTTGGATGGCGTGACACCCTCCCTCGATCCGACGGGGGAAATCAGCACCTTTTGTCCGGTCCGACTCCATCTGGCCGATCGGCGCTTCGACGGCCTCTTGGATACCCTGGATGCCAAGGGGGGATCGTTCTACGTGCTCACGGATGGGGATATCCCACGGCCGGGCACCCGCCAGCGCGAGGATCTGGAAATGCAAAGACGCGCGGAACTCGTATTCGGCCCGCCCGAAAGCGAATTGCGCATACCGTGCAAGGTGCGCAGCATGCGCATCGATGAAGACGGCCTTTTCATGTACGTGGGCCTGGATTTCCAGTTCGGCGCGGAAATGGATCGCCGCCGTCTGGATGGGTTCATCGCCTCACTTTGGTGAGCCTCTCGGCCGGCGCCGCTTCCCGCCATCCATAGCGGCGCGTTTCCATTCGACCCGAACTATATTCCCTTCCAGGGAAGTCTCCCGTAGCGAGGGAATATGAAAAGCGCCATAAGCGTTTGCGCGTTCTGTCTCGGCTGCATTGGCTTCACGGCCGCCGCCGATGCCTTGCCTTCCTCCACCCATGTCGAGAAAGCGGATTCCTGGTCCGCCCTGTTCAAGCGCGGCGAGGGCTGGACCGGCGCCGACGGCATCTTTTCCATTCCCCTATCGGGCTACGAGGGACCCGGCCATGCGTCGGGAGGGAAAACCTTGTTCGTATTCAGCGACACCTTCATCGGCCATGTGGATTCTTCCACCGGGGCACGCAAGAACGCCGTCCTGATCAACAATTCCCTGGCCGTGCTGGATGGCGACCAGCCGGACCCCGCGCGGATCCGGTTCCTATGGGGCAGCACCGATAAGGCCGCGCCGACCGCGGCATTCGTCCCCGATCTGCCCTCGACCGCGGGGAGACAGGCCTGGTATTGGCTGCAAGACGGTTTCGCCCGTAATGGTTATGTGTACGACCTGCCCATCATCATGGCCCGGGATACGACCGGCGCGCCGGGCTTCCAATTCAAGGTTACCGGCGTCGCCCTGCTGAAGATCCCTCTGGATTCCAACGGCGATCCGGACATGGCGCATGCGGTCCAGCGGGAAACGCCCTTGTTCCACGGCGGCGCCAAGCCGTTCTATTTCGGCTGCGGCATCTTCGTGAATACCCGCTCCGCCGGGGCCCCCGATCCGGACGATTCGGTGTACGTGTACGGTCGCGACGGCCTGTACGTGGCGCGCGTCCAGGCGGATGAGTTCGAGGATTTCGGCAAGTGGCGCTACTGGGACGGCCAGGGTTGGAACGAGGACATCGCCAAGTCCGCGTCCCTAGGCTTGGGCGGCCCGGAACTCAGCGTCATCGCCATCGATGCGGGAGCCTTGCGGGGCAAATACCTGCTGACCACCATGGGACTCGAGAACAAGCTTTTCGTGCGCATCGGGGATAGCCCGGCGGGCCCCTTCGGGGATCGCCACGATGTCTACGTCGCGCCGGAATGGAGTCCCTCCGATTCCATCGTAACTTACAATGCCAAGGCCCATCCCAGCCTTTCCCGGGACGGAAACTGGTTGGTGACCTACAACGTGAATACCACCAGTTGGGCGCGCGATCTGGCCGATGCGGACATCTATCGTCCCCGCTTCCTATGGATGCGTTTCGATCCGGCCGATGCCCTTCTCGGGACTCCCGAAGCGCGCGCCAGAAGTCGCGCAGGGGCGGAATGGAATGGAAGCGGATCGATCGGATTCGGGCGGGCTTCCGGCGCGGTCCGCGGGACCGATGGCCGGCTATGGCCCCCGGCGCAAGGGCTGCCGGCCGGGCGCTAGCGCCGACTCCCGGGCCCGGGAATCATCCCAGGCCCACGTCCAGGCATAAGATGAAAGGATGCCCGTCGGCATCCTGGAAGCGGCAGGAAAGGGTGCGGCAAAGCATTCCCGACGCCAGGGACAGATAAGGCTCGGTGGCATGGGGGAAATCCCCGCTTTCGGCCAAGCCGTAGAAGTATTCCTTGGAAGAATGATCCGCGCCCTCGGTCGCCGGCAGGAACAGGCGCGAACGGGGCTTGGCCGCCATGGCCGGGGCGAACACCGTGGGCGTTACCTGCAATCCGTCGCAGCTCAAAACGTATAGGCATTCGATGCGGGGCGAACGCAAGGCAAGCCGGGCCAAGGTTTCCTCGAAGCAGGCGAAGCGGGACGAGGCGGTTTCCGAGAGCATTCCCGCCATCAAATCCGTCCGGGCCTGCTTCTCCGCGCGGTTGCGGCCCATACGCTCCTCGGCTCGCTTACGTTGCTTATCCGCCGCCGCGAAGAGATGCGAATCCACCAGCTCGAGCGAGAGTCGATCGGGGGCGGAGGGCCGGCCGAAGAAAAAGCCCTGCACCATATCCGCTCCCAGATCCACGCAAACGGAGACTTCCTCTTCCGTCTCCACGCCTTCGGCGAGGACCAGCGATCCGACCCGCCGGCCAAGGCCGACCAGGGATTTGAAGAGTTCCTGTTTGTGGAAGTCGGTTTCGATGCCTACGATCAGGGACCGATCCAGTTTCAGGATCTCCGGCTTCAACAGGCCGATGCGATCGAGATTGGAGAAGCCCGCGCCCAAATCGTCCAGGGCGATCAGGAATCCCTGCTCGCGGTGGGTTTGCACGAAGCGCACCAGCGCTTCCACGTCCGCGACCTTGGACTCGTTGATCTCGATCACGATTTGGCCGGGGACGAGGCCGCATTCGCTTACCGCGCGCCTCAGCACGCCCGATCCCAGTACCCCCTGATCCAGCACCGACGATTCGAAGTTGAGGAAGAGGAGCGGCGACTGCGGGGCGCCGGCCATGGGGGCAAAGGCCGTCAGGGCCTTGCGACGGCACAACCGATCCAGCGCGACGGTTTCCCCGCGGCGGGAAGCCCAGGCGAAAAGATCGAGAGGGAGGATGGGCCGTCCCGATCCGATTTCCCTCGGCCGCGCGAGACCCTCCACGCCGATGATGGCCTTTTTCTTGAGCGAGATGATGGGCTGGAAATGGATGTCGAGGGAACCTTCGCTTAGCACGGAATCCCATGCCGAATCCGCGCTTTGCGGAGTCCAATCTTGCGCGGGTACGGGCGCGATCAAACGCGCCGGGGCGATGGTGCGGGGCCAGGTTTGCCAAGGCGCCGGGCCGCCGCGTCCGCCGGCCTCTCTTCTTTGCGGCATCGGTTCTCCGAAAAAAATACCGATCAGATTGTAGGATATGGCGCAGGGGCGTGGCCCGCCTGCCGGATAGGGGCCGGTCGGGAATTGTCAAGGAATCGCGAAGAACCCAAGCGGCAGCGAAGCAGCTAAACTGGACCGCGCCGCAATTTTTTTGGTTCTAAGTGGGCTGCGAGGCCGGCAGCCCGCGCGTGCCCGGCGGATTCGCCAGGCCGCCTTTGGCGGCCCGCGGCTTAGATCCCCACCCCAGCTTCACGCCCACGGCCGTCGCCGCCATGAAGGACAGTTCGCCGCCGATGTAGCTGAAGAGCTTGGTGGCCGCTCCGGTGGTGAATCCATAGGAATGCAGTCCCACGTTCAAGAGGTTCACGCCGAACCAGGCCAGGCTCACCACGATCGCGCCGAATACCGCGCCCTGCGCCATGCCGAAGGCGCGGATATAGCCCCACTGCTTGGCATGCAAAAGGATGATGCACCAGATGACGATCAGGAGCGCGCCGTTTTCCTTCGGGTCCCAGCCCCAGAAACGGCCCCAGCTCTGATCGGCCCAGATCCCGCCCAGCACCGTCCCGATGAAGGAGAACAGCAACCCGAAGCATAGGGTCCCGTACACCATCTTGCTGATTTCCTTCAGCCGTTCGGACTTCCCACCGGCTTCGCCGGTGGGACCCAAAACCCCGCGGCCGCCGTCCGCGGGTTCGCCGCGGGACGCTTCATCGCCGCGGATGGTCGCCGGCCATAAGGCCCGGATCAACCAGAGGTGGCCGATGGCACCCGCCAGAAGGCAGGCCGAATAGCCGATGGTCACGCAGACCACGTGGGTGGAGAGCCAGAAATTGCTGTTGAGCACGGCCACCAGCATTTTCATGGTATCGCCCTCGGCCGCGTAGCGATTGGCGATGGATAAGAGAACCACGCCCAGGAGCGAAGCCGACAAGAGGCCGATGGCCCGGCTGGGCTTCTTCCGGTTGATGCGTTCGATGAAAAGGGCCGCCAGGATGGAAACCGCGGCGACGAACGGGAAGGTTTCGAAAAGCGAAGTCACCGGGGGCCGCTTCATGATGAGGATGCGCGCGACGATGCCGGAGATATGCACGGCATAGCCGGCCAGGAAGACCCAGAGCGCGCCTTTGTACATCCACTCCTTGCGGGTCAGGAAATAGGCGAAGCAAGCGATGAGGGCGAACCAATACAGGACCAGGCCCCAATAGAAAGGCTCGCTTTTCTGGTACAGGATTTCCAACGGGAAATGGGTCTCGGAAAGCTGCTCGTATGCCCGGTTCTCCATGGCGCCCACATAGTCGCCGGCGTCCTTGCTAAAGCCCGCCTGATCCCCGGCGCGGTAGGCCGCAGCGGCATCGGCCCAGTAGTCCAACTCTTTGCGGAAGGATTGCAATTCCTCGGGCACGGCCACGATCTCGGCGGGGCTGACCCAGCCCGGCACTCCCGCGGCCGCGGCCATGGCGGGCGGAATGGGGAAGCACCGGAAAGGGGAAGGATGAAGCGTTTGGGAGTTCATGTACATGGCCTGGGACAAGGCTACGATCTCCCGTTCCATGGGGGTGCGTTGGGCTTCGCCGCGGTTTCCGATGCCCTCCAGGACCTTGGCGATGGGCTGCGCGTCCATCATGAGATCCCAGAACGAGTAGCGCGGTTGCCCGGGCTTGAGTTGCAACAGGGCGCGGGTTTCCGCCAACTGCACCTCGTAAGCGGCGTTCGGCAATGCGAAGGAAAAGGTGCGGGAGAGGTTCACGAATTCCACCAGGTTGCCGAATACGCGCAGCACTTCCTTCTGCACCAGATTCCGCTTCTCATCCTGCAAGGCGTTCGCTTTGTCGGCCAGCTCCTGGAGCTTCGGCAGCGATTTCTCCAATTGGGAGAACGAATAGCGGCGGCTTTTCTCGGGGGCCACTCCCAGGGCTTCGGCCACTTCGGGATTGTTGATCAGGAAGATGCGCAGATCGCCCACCGTTTCCGGCGCGAAAAGGATCTTGGCCATCACCTGCATGGCGGAAAGGTTTTGATAGCTGGTACGCCCCGAGAATTGCAACAGCATGTGCCGCGCGTAGGTGATCATGGGCTTGAGGCGGCCCTCGTGCAGCACGGGCACGGCTTCTAACGCCTTCACGTCATGGACGGGGACGATCGGTACCGGGCCCGGTTTCGGCAGCAAGGATCCCATGCCGGCATGCGCGTGCGGATCCGCGCCGGTTTCCGGGCCCCCGGTCTCCGGGCCGACCTCGGGATGCCCGTCGGGTAGGGAACCGTCCGTAGCCGTCGGCCCGTTGGCGGGCGCGACCGCGCCCCCGGCCTTATGGGACTCTTCGAAAAGCGAGTCGAACTTCTGATCCATGGCGGCGGGGGCCGGATTGGCGCTTTGCGATTGCGCGCGGGCGAAGGGCGCGGCCAGTGCGAGCAGGATCCACAGGCTGTTGGCGATGCGAGTCATACGGCGGCCTCCCTGCGCACGAACGGGATCAGGCGGATGAGGAAATGCAGCAGCAGCCCCGCGAAAACGGTGATGCTGGAAACATAAGGGAGCACGCGGCCGGGATTGGTCACCACCGCGAAGGTTGACTTATTGGCCTGCCCTTCCGCCTGCGCATAGGATGCCTGGAAGAAGGTAAAGCCGTAGGTACGCAGGGGATTGTTCATCCACACCTTCACCGGGCGGCTGGAGCCGTTTTCGGTCAGGTCGGCGTAGCTCTCGAAGCTGCTGGGGATGTCGGTGCCGGGGTGCAGGTTTTTCACGAATCGATTCAGCTTCAGGCTGAAGGGGAGGGGATAATGCTTCAAGCGCAATTGCGCGAAGACCTTTTTGCCTGCCAGGGTGAGGGAGAGAGGCCTGGGCTCCTGCGCGTAGAGCAACACCTCGCGATCCGGTTGGCCCGGCTCGCTCAAGGTGAAGATGACCCCGGGCGCGTTCTGGGTCACCTCTTTCTCCGGCTTGCGCTGCTCCAAGAGCCCGATGCCCGAGCCGTTCAGGTAATGCGGCCCATTGGTGGCCTGGGTGGTGAAGGCGTCGGAGTTCTGGTAATAGGCGTGGACGGTGATGCGTGCCCCATAGGGTAAGATGTCCAACTGCCGGCCCGGTTGCAGCGCATCCGAGCCCCAGGCGAAAACGCTATTGGTGTCTCCCCGGCTTTCCCAGAAGGCCAATTCGAATTCATGGTAGGCCGTGGTGAAATGCCCGGTTTCCCCTTCCGCCAAGGTGAGTTGGGATTCCACCGCCAGCATCTGGGTGATGAATCCGCCCACGAGCAAAGCCATGATCCCGAGATGGACGATCCACAGGCCGATGCGGTTGAGGCGCCAGGTCAGCTGCACCGTCATCATCACGGCGAGTTGGATGGAGAGGATCCAGATGACCAGGCTCGCTCCCGGCAGCGGAAAGAACCCGCCGACCAGCACGATGCCGTATCCGAAGAAGCGCTTCTGCGCTTCGAACAAGCCATGATCGGCCTGGTACAAGGTGCCGAAGAAGATCAGCGCGAAAAGGATCAAGAGGCAAATCAAGGTGATGGCGGGATGCAACACGGCCTTGACGAGGCCGCTACGTGCGGCCGTCCGCCGCCAGGAACGCGCTTCCGTCATGCCTTAGTACCTGCGATGCGCAACGACTTGCAGAAGGCGGCGACTTGGGGCTTTTGCTTTTTCACCTGGGCGAAATCGCCCATGGCCTTCACGAACACGGTATACTCCTCGGTCTGCACGATGGCCCCGTAGATGGTTTTGGATTGCGTCATATCCCCCGAAAGCATCCCGGTCAGATCGATGAGCATGCCTTCCTGCCCGGTGGCGGTCTTGAAGCGGGGCGCCTTTTTGATGATTCCCTCCATCTCTTCGGGGGAAGCCTTGAGGCCCACTTGGCCCATCCAGCGGCGGATATTGGCTTCCAGGCCTCCCGCGGTTCCCCCGAGTTGCACCACGGAAACGTCCACGGCATTCGGATCGATTTCGCCGGAGTTGGCCAGATTCGGATCCATGGCGGCGAAGCTGCCGACGCGCATGGCATTGGCGGAATCCTTGGGCACCCAGCCCTTGGGTAACGTCCAGGTTACCTTGATGTCCGCCGGCGGGGCCGCCATCGCGGGCATCCCCGCTCCTCCCGGCATGCCCATGCCGCCCATGGGGCCGGCGGCCGCGATGGGTTTGAAAGCCACTTCGGAGTAGACGCGGGGCTTTTCCTCCTCGCACCCCGACAGCAGCGATAGGGCCAGCGCGACGACGGCTCCGTTGCAGGTGGATTTCAGGCTGAAAATGCGGTTTTCAAGGAAAAAAGACGGTCTCGACATCGGGGTTAATCTAGAAAATGAGCCTTCTCCGCATTTCCGCGCGTAGCCTGGCCGCCACCCGTCGCGGGGCCGCCGTGCTTTGGGGCCGAATGCCCCGTTTCCGCTCGGCTGGGCTTTCCGGACGGGGATTTCAGGAATCCAACCGTTGTGGATAGATCAGGGGTAAAAACTTTTTTTCCGCTCCCTTGCGGAGATCGAATCCACATATGCCGCAACGCGTTCATCCTGCTTTATATGTGGATAGTGTTGAAAAGAAAACGCGATTCCGGCCTTCCCGTTTTGGCTATCCTTATCCCTCTAAAACGCCCTCTTTATCCCCGCTCCGGACCGCTTTCGGCTAAGTCCTTGTTTCTTCTTTAAATAGCTTCGATCCACAACATATTGTGGGGGGTGCGGAAAAAATCCCCATGATCTAGTTGCAAAGGTATTTTCAAAACACTACACTTCATCAGCAAGTCGACGCTAAATGCAGAACTCCCCAACGAACCGCCCAGCATGGGGGTCGATCCGCCAAGCGGCTGGAAGCGCTCCCCCGGAGGGGCGGCCCCGAAGCGGGCGAAGAGCGCCAAGAGCGCGAGCAGCGTGCTGGTGAAGAAGGTACGGCGGATGCGGGGAGAGTATCTGGCGACGAGGGGCTGAACGGGACAACCGGAGGATCGCTATCCGGGTTCAATGCAGGAACAAGAGGAGAATGATTCAATGAGCATGACGCTGGTGGACAAGGAGTCCGTGCGTACGATTGATGCGGTGGGAACGGTAGTCGCGGGCCTCGACCCGGCCAAGTACCAGGTAGAGCGCCGCAATGGCACCGTGGTGAGTTTCAAGGGCGATAAGATCGTTAACGCCATCACCAAGGCGTTCCTGGCCCAGGAAGGCCTGGAGCGGGCCACCGCGCGCATTTCGGAAGAGGTCCAACGCATCGCCGACCTGGTCTTCGCGGCCCTCTCCAAGCGCCGGCCCAACGGCGGCACGTGGCATATCGAGGACATCCAGGACCAGGTGGAACTGGCCCTGATGCGCGTGGGCCGGCCCGAGGTGGCCAAGCGTTACGTGCTGTACCGCGAAGAGCGCGCCCGCCTCCGCGAAGCCGCCAAGTCCGGCGCAACGGCGGCCCCGGCACAGTCGCCGGCCATCGAATACACGGTGACCGACGCCCAAGGCAGGGTGAAGCCCTTGAACCGCGCCCGCGTGGAAACGGTCATCCGCGAAGCCGTGACCGGCTACGAGGCCGTCGTCCCCTTCGAACGCATCCTCAAGGAGGCCCTGGCCAATCTCTTCCCCGGCATCCCCGAGAAAGACGTGTCCAAGGCCATGGTCATGGTGGCCTGTTCCCATATCGAAGAAGACCCCGCCTGGAGCTACGTCACCGCCCGCATCCTCATGGACGATATCCGGGACGAAGTGCTCGGCGAGCGCCTCACCCAGGCCCAGATGACCCCGCGCTACGTGACCTATTTCGGCGAATACGTGCAATTGGCGGTGGACGCGCAGCTTCTGGACAAGCGCCTGCTGGAGTTCGACCTCGATCGCATGGGCAAGGCCCTCAAGCCCGAGCGCGATCTCAACATCACCTACCTCGGCCTCAAGACCCTGGTCGATCGCTACTTCGTGCATACCCCGGACGGCCGTACCATCGAGCTCTTACAGGCCTTCTGGATGCGCGTCGCCATGGGCCTGGCCCTCAACGAGGTGGACCGCGAGACCCGCGCCATCGAGTTCTACGAGGTGCTGTCCAGCTTCCGATTCACCAGCTCCACTCCCACCCTGTTCAATTCCGGCACTTTGCATTCGCAGATGTCCTCCTGCTATCTCACCACCGTCCCGGACGATCTGAACGGCATCTTCGGCGCCATCCGCGACGACGCCATGCTGTCCAAGTTCGCCGGCGGCCTCGGCAACGACTGGTCCAACGTGCGCGGCCTGGGCTCCCATATCAAGGGCACCAACGGCAAGAGCCAGGGCGTGATCCCCTTCCTCAAGGTGGCCAACGACACTGCCGTGGCGGTGAACCAGGGCGGACGCCGCAAGGGCGCCATGTGCGCCTACCTGGAAACCTGGCATATGGACATCGAGGAATTCCTCGACCTGCGCAAGAACACCGGCGACGATCGCCGCCGCACCCATGATATGAACACGGCCAACTGGATCCCGGATCTGTTCATGAAGCGCGTGATGACGGACGGGGAGTGGACCCTGTTCAGCCCCAACGAGGTCCCAGACCTGCACGATCTGTACGGCCAGGCCTTCGAGAAGCGCTACAAGCATTACGAAGAAGAGGTCCGCCAGGGCCGCATCAAGACCTTCAAGAAGATGAGCGCTACGGCCTTGTGGCGGAAGATGCTCACCATGGTCTTCGAAACCGGCCATCCCTGGATGACCTTCAAGGATCCCTCCAACGTCCGTTCGCCCCAGCGGCATGCGGGCGTGGTGCATAGCTCCAACCTCTGCACCGAGATCCTGCTCAACACCAGCGAGGCCGAAATCGCGGTCTGCAACCTGGGCTCGCTGAACATGGTGGCGCATATCCGGAACGGCAAGCTCGACGACCAGCTGATGGGGGAGACCGTCGCCATCGCCATGCGCATGCTCGACAACGTCATCGACCTGAATTATTACCCCGTGGTACAGGCCCGTAACTCCAACCTGCGCCATCGTCCGGTGGGACTGGGGCTGATGGGCTTCCAGGACGCCCTCTACGAGCTGGGCATCGCCTACTCATCGGACGCGGCCGTGGAGTTCGCGGACTACTCCATGGAGGTCATCTCCTATCATGCCATCCTGTCCAGCTCCAAGCTGGCCAAGGAACGCGGGACCTATCCCAGCTACCAGGGCTCGTCCTGGTCCAAGGGCCTGCTTCCCATCGACACCATCGAGATCATGGCCGCCGAACGCGGCGAGCCGGTCTTGATGGATACCAAGTGCAACCTGGACTGGGCGCCGGTGCGCGAGCATATCAAGCTGTGGGGCATGCGCAATTCCAATACCATGGCCATCGCTCCCACCGCCACCATCTCGAACATCATCGGGGTCTCGCAGTCCATCGAGCCTACCTACAAGAACCTGTACGTGAAGAGCAACCTGTCGGGCGAGTTCACCATCATCAACAACTACCTGGTCGAGCGCCTCAAGAAGCTGGGCCTGTGGGACAAGGCCATGGTGGACGATCTGAAGTACTTCGACGGCGAACTGGCCGAGATCAAGCGCATCCCCGAGGCGGAGAAGAGGATTTTCCTGACCTCGTTCGATATCGAGCCCAAGTGGATGATCGCCTGCGCCATGAAGCGCCAGAAGTGGATCGACATGGGCCAGAGCCTGAACCTATACATGGCCCAGCCTTCGGGCAAGAAGCTGGACGCCATGTACAAGCTGGCCTGGCAGGCCGGCCTCAAGACCACGTATTACCTGCGGTCCCTGGGCGCCACCAACGCGGAGAAATCCACCCTGGACAAGACCCGCGGTGTGAACGCGGTATCGGCGGGGGACGTGCTGGCGGGCCCGGTCAACGGCCTGGACGGCAAGTCCAAGGAGGCGGCTTTCGCGAATGCGGCCATCAAGCCCAGCATCGTGAAGGACCCGATGGATTCGGCCGCCGCCGCCGCGGCGTTGTCCGCTCTCAAGGGTACGAACGGGAGCGCCCATGCATCCGCGGCCTCGGCGCTCGACCGCGCCGCCGCTTCGGCGCGGGAATTGGCTGAAGCGGAAACCGATCGGAGCGATCGGGCCAAAGAGGCGGCCAAGGCCGCCTGTTCCATCATCAACGGCGAGGAGTGCGAAGCATGCCAATGAATTGGGATGACGAAGACGATAAGAGCGGAACCCCCAGCGTATTCGGCGGAGCGGCGGTCGCACCCGCCGCGCCTCCCGCGGAGCTGAAGCCCAGTTCGATCTTGGCGGAAACGGTAATGACTCCGCGCTCGCCGGCCGTTCAGCGCATGGTGGCGGAAGCCGCCGCGACCCGGACGGTCGCTCCCGCCCAGGGCCTGCGCCCGAATGCCCCGCCCGTCCTGGATGCCGCCGCGGAGGCCATGGCCGCCGCCGCCGCATCCCTCAACGGCACCGCCAAGCTGGTCTCCCTGTTGGGCGAATCCGTCTCCCGCGTGAAGGTTGACGAGAAGCGCATCATCAATTGCCGCGCCGACCTCAACCAATTGGTGCCCATCAAGTACCAATGGGCCTGGCAGAAATACCTGGACGCCTGCGCCAACCATTGGATGCCGCAGGAGATCAACATGTCCCGGGATATCGAGCTCTGGAAGAGCAACGAGCTCACCGAGGACGAGCGCCGCATCGTGAAGCGCAACATGGGCTTTTTCTCGACTGCGGATTCGCTGGTGGCCAACAACATCGTGCTGGCGGCCTACAAGCACATCACCAATCCGGAATGCCGCCAATACATGCTGCGCCAGTCCTTCGAAGAGGCCTTGCACACCCATGCTTATCAGTACATCATCGAGTCCCTCGGCCTGGACGAGGCCGAAATCTTCAACATGTACCATGAGATCAATACCATCCACGGCAAGGATGCCTTCGAGATCGCGCTCACCCGCGAAATGCTGAAGCCGGATTTCGAGACGGAAAGCTTCAAGGGGGCCCAGACCTTCCTGGAGAACCTGATCGGCTACTACGTGATCATGGAAGGCATCTTCTTCTACAGTGGCTTCGTGATGATGCTGAGCTTCCAGCGCCAGAACCGGCTTCCCGGATCCGGCGAGCAGTTCCAGTACATCCTCCGCGACGAAACCATGCACATGAACTTCGGCATCGACGTGATCAACCAGATCAAGATCGAGAACCCGGACTTGTGGACCCCGGCCGTGAAGGAGAAATCCACCGAGCTCATCCGCAAGGCGGTGGAATTGGAAATCGCCTACGCCAAAGACACCATGCCGCGCGGCATCCTGGGGCTGAACGCCGCCATGTTCGAGGACTACGTCCAATACGTGGCGGACCGCCGCCTGGAGAAGATCGGACTGCCCAAGGTGTACGGCGCCAGCAATCCTTTCCCCTGGATGTCGGAAATCCTGGACCTCAAGAAGGAGAAGAACTTCTTCGAGACCCGGGTGACCGAATACCAGACGGGCGGGGCGCTGAGCTGGGAGTAGGCGACGACCGCCCCCAAGCGGTAGGACGCCGGCCCGGGGCCGCAACCCCCCGCCAGAGCGGCGGGATTTCGAATCGGAACCGAAGGGGCTCGCGCAAGCGGGCCCTTTCGCTATGCGCGAAGGAAGGGAAGGGAAGCATGGGAGAAGATGAGAAGGCAGGCACGCGCCCCGCAATCGACGCGGCTACGTTGAAGCAATGGATCCGGGAAGGCCGGAAGTTCCGTCTGATCGATATCCGCAGCCCGGAACAGCATGCCGCGGGCCATATCCCCGGCGCGCAGAACGAATTCATCAATGCGGCGCTGAAGCAGGGCGACGAGAAGGCCGTGGACCGGATCGAAACCGGGGATGGGATTCCCATCGTGACCGTCTGCAACCAAGGCGGCTCATGCCGCATCGCATCGGACCTGCTCCGGAAAAAGGGCGTGGAAGCCTATGCCCTGGAAGGGGGTATGAAGGCTTGGCTTACGGCCGGAAACCCGGCGGAGACCGCTTCTAAGACAGGGCCGGAGTGAGCCATACGGGCCGCATTCCGGTGTTGAAGATTCTGCATTCGAAAAGAGCGGCGGAGGGCTTACGGAATCCCATACATTGATTTTGATTTCCTCGTTATTGCTTCTATTCGGCTGCAAAGAGGGATCTCAAAAAAGCGCCGTAGCGGAAAAAGACATCCCCGAAAATAGGATCTGCTACGTCTACCCCGGTTATTCCCCGTGCTCTGTTTTGCATTATGAGCTTTCATTTCCGGAATTAGTCGGATATTTGAAAATCGATGAGAGGCAAGTCAACGCGAACATCATGAAAAGGATGTTAGACAAACTCGGGAATAAGAGTCTGGCGTCGAAAGGGCTGGAGATTCCCTGCGAAAAGATGGATGAGCCGGGATTTGCGCCGCCCTTTTTGAATAAAAATTGTTCAACAACCAGTTATTCAATCAACGGGATTAATAGCAATGTCGATGAGGAGACGGACTCATCCATCGTTTTCGCGATCGAATACTTCGAAGAACAGCCGAACAATCTCAGAACCGACAATCGGTACTCGATGACCATCAGGAAAAGCGATGGGTCCATCGACATTCGAAAAGCCGCCTTGCCCTGATATCTGCTGAACGGTCTTGGGCGGCCTCATTTTATCGGACTAATTCCTTTTCCCCGCTTCCCCCCAGCCCGCCACGGTCTTATCGATCATCGTCACCGCGTAGGCATCGGCCGGATCCTTCGCCGCCGCTTCCCGCGCCTGCTTCGCGTACTTCTTGGCTTCATCCAACTTTTTATCCGTAGCCAGCATCTCGGCCTTGGCCCAAAGGTTGTTGTAGACCGGCTTGATCTTGATGGACTTGTCGATCCACTCCATGGCCTGCTTGCGGTCGATGCCGTAGGTCCAGTAGAACTTGGCCGCATTCATGTAAGCGGCTTGATCGTCCGGCTTGGCCTTGGGCAGGCCTTCCTTGATCTTGGCTATGCCCGTTTGCAGGAACTCCACGCGGATATTGATGGGGGCTTTCAGTTTCTCCCAATGCGCGACCAAAGTGGCCCCGCTGTCCGAAAGATTTTCGAAGCTGTACTCCAGCCGTTCAAGATGCTCCGCGGCTTGATGCGGCACGGTAATGCGCAGGGCATCGTCCTTAGCATCGTAGGTAAAGGCGCCCCAGGTCTTGTAGGTTTTGCTGAAGATGAAGGTCCAATCTTTCTCCGTAGGCAAGATGAAAAGGCCGTATTTACCCTTGGGCAGGAGCTGGCCGTTGAGTCGCGCATCCGTCGACAATTCCAGGACGGTGGCTTCGTTCGCCCCGGCCCGCCAGACCTTGCCATAAGGCACCAGGCCTCCCCAGATGACGCGGCCGTTCACGGCGGGACGGCTGTAGGTGACCGTGGCGGTGGTGTAGCCGAAGGTCTGGCTAACCGATGCCATGGGGCTCACGCGGGGTATATCCACCGCGGGTTGCGCCCACGTCATGCACGCCGCGAGCGCGAACGCAGCGCCGGCTTTCGCGGAAGAACGGGACAGAGCACGGGTTTTCAACTGCATATGCGCCTCTGGGTGGGTGTGTGCGACATGGGTGGTATGGCCTTCCATGCAAGTACGGGATGCCGTTCCGGAACGTCCTTTAGATAGGTATTTTCGAAGGGATGGCGGAAGCTCCGGTGACGCGCGCATTGTATACCGTTGGGCACTCGAATCAGCCCTTGGAATCCTTCCTCGGTCTGCTCAAAGCCCATGGCATCCGCTTCCTCGCGGATATCCGCCGCTATCCGGGATCCCGTCGTTGGCCCTGGTTCGGACGCGATGCCTTGCCGGCGTCCTTGGCCGAGAACGGCATCGCCTACCGACATTTCCCTTCCCTGGGAGGCCGGCGCAGTCCGGAGCCGGGATCGCCCAACGGGGCTTGGAGGGTGCCGCAGTTCCAGGCCTATGCGGATTACATGGCGACGCCGGAATTCCGGGCCGGTCTGGATGAACTCCTCGCCTTGCTTCCCGAAGGCCCGTTGACCGTGCTCTGCGCGGAGGCATTACCGTGGCGTTGCCATCGGAACTTGCTTTCGGACGCGGTCCTGGTCAGGGGGATACCGGTATTCCATATCATGAGCGGAGGGAAGCTAAAGCCCCACGCCTTGCCCGATTTCGCGAAGGTGGAGAACGGAGGGGAGCAGCCCCGATTGACCTATCCGCCGCAGGAAGAAGCCCAGTCGAAGTTGCTTTGAGCCTAAGGGGATAGTTACTTTTACCGGCCACACCCGGTCGTCCGGGGTTACGCCCGGTCATGCGGGCAGGGAGGCAACATGGCGGCAGTCAACGCGTACATCAACTTCGACGGCAATTGCGACAAGGCTTTCGACTTCTACAAGTCCGTTTTCGGCGGCGATTTCCAGGCCCGCATGACGTTCGGCGAGGCGCCCGGCATGGACGTGCCGCCCGCCCAGAAGAACAAGCTCATGCACGTGGCCCTGCCCATCGGCAAGAACACCCTCCTCATGGGCAGCGACTGGTCCGCGCAGTTCGGCCCCATGGTGCGCGGCAATTCCTTCTCCCTCTCGGTGAATGCCGATACCCAGTCCGAGGCCGACAAGGTGTTCAAGGCCCTGTCCGATGGCGGTAAGGTGACCATGCCCATCGGCGTGGCCTTCTGGGGCGCTTACTTCGGCATGTGCACCGACAAGTTCGGCATCAATTGGATGGTGAATCACGAAATGAAAAAGGCCTGAGACGGCATCCGCCGTCCTCGTCAATGCCCAGGCATCGTTCCAACCGTTTCGAAGCCGCTACCCAGCCTTTGCTGCCGCGCGCCGCCTTCCTGAGGCGCCTGGCTCGGCATGGGCGTTTAGCCATCCTCTTCATCGCGATCTCGCTGCTGATCGGGATGGCCGGGTACCGGGCCTTCGGGGGCTTGTCCTGGCTGGATTCCTTCCTGAACGCCAGCATGATCTTGACGGGCATGGGTCCGGTTTCGCCGATGACGACGCCGGCGGCGAAGATATTCGCCGGCTGTTACGCGCTGTTCAGCGGCTTGGCCTTCTTGAGCTCGGCGGGCATCTTGTTCGCGCCCATCGTGCATCGCGCTTTGCATCGGTTTCATCTGGGGACGTAGGCCGTTTGGCCTGCCTGTCCCGGAATCGGCCCCGCTTAGAGGGGAAATGGGAAGCGCGGACAATCCCCGAGGTTTACCTTAGAGGCGGCCATAACGGTTGACCTCAGTAACAGATTGGCAGCGCCGGGAACCATGATCAGAAAAGCCAGCTACGCATTTCTCCCTTTGCTCGGGTCCATGGCCATCGCAGGGCCCATCACCACCGTGCCTTGGAACGGGCATACCGGCGCGGTTAGCTTCACCTACGACGATGCCCGCTCCAGCCAAATCCCCACCCTCCTGCCGCAATTGGATTCCCTGAAGATCAAGGCGACCTTCTTCATCGCGGTGACCGGTACGGGCGGCGACTTCGAGGCGAGGAAGGCGGATTGGATCAAGGTCTCGAAGAACGGCCACGAGCTGGCGAACCATACCAAGAACCACGTGAACGTGCCCGCCGATCCCCAGGCCGCCAGCATCATCCAGGAAATGGCGACCTACCTGCGCGCCCTCGACCCGGGCGTTCAATCCGTCAGCTTCGCCTATCCCAATTGCAACGTGAACGGCAAGACCGGCGTGGGCTCGGAGGACTTCCTCGCGCGGGGATGCGGGGGAACCCGTTATGCCTGGGGCACCCAGCCTGCGGATTGGATGAACATCGAAGGCCTGATCCTGACTCCCACGAGCGTGGCCAGCGGGATCAGCCACGTCAACGGGGCCAAGTCCGGCAATACATGGGCCGTTACCATCGTGCATGACGTAAAAGAGAATCCGGATTCCTACAGCCTTACCCCCGCGGACAATCTGTCCATGCTCAAGGCCGGAGTTTCCAGCGGCGTCTGGATCGATACCTACCAGAACATCGGCGCTTACTACCGCGCGCATTTCACGTTGGATACGGTTAACGCGACCGCCACCTCCGATGGTTGGAAAATGGCCTGGACATCCCCCAACCCCAAGCTGCCGAAAAGCATCAATATGCGGGTGAAGCTCTCCGCGACCCCCTTCGGAAGCGCTTTCACCGTCCAGCAAAATGGCGTCACCATCGCCCCGGAGAGCGACGGTTCTTACGTCATCGATTTCATGAAGCTTTCCCTGAACGTGCTTAAGACCACTACTGGCGTGGCGTCGGGGGCGTTCTTGCCTTCCACCTTAAAGGCTCGGGCGGTCCGCAACGGGATCGCCTTCGCGGGGGTAATCGGCGAACCCGAAGCCCTGGTGGTGGACGTGCGGGGAAGCTGCGTATTCCAAGGTAAGGTGTCCCATGGCCTGGTACCTCTCCCGATGGACCGCTTGCAGGGAGTCCTTTTCCTGACCTTGTCCGATCGCGCCAGCGGCGCGTCGGTGCGCGCCACCATCGGACCGGTCCGTTGAACGCCGGGCCCATCGTCCCATCCATTTGAAATCGCTGCTGCAGGAAATCAGGGGCTGCGCCATTTGCGCGGGCCATCTGCCCGGCCTCCCCAGGCCCATCCTTTCCGCCCATGCCCGGAGCCGCATCTTGATCATCGGCCAGGCCCCCGGCGCCAAGGTTGACGCCACCGGCGTTCCCTGGAGCGATCAAAGCGGCAAAGAACTCCGCCGCTGGCTCGCGGTCGAGGAAGACGCGTTCTACGACGTCGGGAACTTCGCCCTGGTCCCGATGGGATTTTGCTTCCCGGGAACCGGGAAGTCGGGCGATTTGCCGCCCCGCCCCGAGTGCGCGCCGCAGTGGCACGCGCGTCTGCTTAAGGCCATGAAGTCGGTACGGCTGGTTCTGCTCATCGGTTTGTACGCGCAGCGTTATTACCTGGGCCAGGCGGGCGGGAAGTCGGTGACGGAAAACGTGAGGAACTTCCGCCTTTTCCTACCCGGCTATTTGCCGCTGGTCCACCCGTCCCCCCGGAACAAGATCTGGCACAAGCGGAATCCCTGGTTTGAGACCGAAGTGCTGCCGGAGCTTAGAGAGCGGGTTCGCGGGGCGCTGAAGAACCCTTAGGAACTCTTGGAAACGAGTTCTTTCCACTTCGGGCTCATGGCCCAAACCCGGCTAATCCGTTCCGTCAATTCCGCCATGGTGAATGGCTTCCTGATGAAGTCCGCGCCGTCCGGGCAGAGCTTGAAATTCGCGAGGATTTCCGCCGTATATGCCGACATGAAGAGGACTTTAAGGAATGGCTTTATGGACGAGAGCCGGTTCGCCAAATCGCGGCCATTCATGTGAGGCATGATGATATCCGAAATCAGGATATCGATGTTGGTTTCGGGGGTCGTGGCTATGAGCAGGGCTTCGCGTCCGCTCTGGGCCTCGAATACTTCGAAACCGGCGGCTTTCAAATTGATGCAGATAAGTTCCCTGACCGACCGTTCATCGTCCACGACGAGCAGGGTCGGCTTCCTATTGGCTAACAATCCGGCATCGCCTTTCTTTAGGGATGGAATGAAACTAAATCCGTTCCGATCCTATAGTGGATATTTCTTTGGTAGAATAACCAAAATCGGAAAAGAGGGACACCGGAAAATGGAAATTCGGGGCAAAATCCCGGGGAGGAGCGGCCTAATCCGGGACGATAAAGCCCCATTCACTGGCCGGAAGCCGGCTTAACCCCATCATGACCGGGATTTCCGGGTCCTGAGGGTTTTCCCGGCCTTTTTCCAACGCCCGCTTACGAAGGGTCAGCTTTCGGCCCATCGGGTTCATCTGCCGGAACAGGTTCAAGTCCCGGGGAGTCAAGGCAACTCGCTGTCCGTTTTCATCGAGATAGTAGGTGCCGGAATCATTCACCAGCTTCATTGTTCTAAGCATAGAACTCGGATCGATTAGACGTTAAGTTAAACCTTGGGAAAATAATAGCGTTACGCACAACCTGTGCGTAAGCGTTTGACCGTCCTAGCCCTCGCCCTGGGCTTGGATCATTGCCTGGATCCTATATTCGCCCCATGCCAAAAGGAGCGGGCCCGTCGGTGCTGGTGGCCGAGAACAATCCGGTGGAACGCGCCATGATGTGTTCCATCCTCGAATCCCTCGGCATATTCCCGGATTCGGCGGCGCATGGCCGCGAAGCCTTGGATGCATGCCGGATGCGCGCCTATGATCTCGTTTTCCTGGAGTGCCGCATGCCCGTGATGGACGGCATCGCGGCCGTGGCCGAAATCCGCGCGGGGGAAGCCGGGAAGGAAAAGCGGGCTTACATCGTGGGTATGGCCGAAAAGGCAGGGGAAGATTGGGCCGGGCCCGGTCTTCCGCAAGGCATGGACGTATTGATCACCAAACCATTGAACCTCGAAGTAGTCCGTGATTCCCTCCATAAAGCCATGGGAAACCGACCGAACTTCCGATCCGCTTAAGAAACGGTCCCTTAAATAGGCTCTCCGCCGGCCGGCTCGCAGACGCGGCGCCATTTTTTTATTTAGGGGCGGAACATGCCCGTCCTCCGCCGTAAATGCGCCTAACGGTTCCCGTGGCCTTAGGCCTCTGCCTGCTATCCGCGCCGCTGGCCGGGGCGGCCGGCTTGCCTCCGTTGACCGACACGGAACGATTCCGGCTGGAAGATCGCTATCGCGTGGGGAATTATCTGGCCATGGGCGGCATGTTCGCCGAAGCCGTCGCCGCCTTGACCCATGACCGCGCCTTGGCATCGGGTTTCTACGGGGCGTCGGTTGCCATGCGCTTCACGGGGCTTCCGATCATGGCTTCGTCGGCCCAAACGTTATGTACCGATGGCGGTTCGGGTCGTTGCGCCAACGGGGGCTATGCGTACTTCGCCCTTAGCGCGGTGGCGGAAGCGGCCTTGGCGGGGGAATTGTATGCCCTCGATTATGACCGGCGCCATGGGGCGCCCCGTAGCCTGTCGCATCTGGCGGGAGCGTACGCCGCCGCGGGGGCTTCCGCCACGGCCTACTTGGTTTCCTGGTACCGTTTCCGCGACCTGCGCGCGCGCAGCGGGGAAGAGGAGCGCGTATCCGTTGCGGTACGACCCATGCCCGGGGGAGGGGGATTAACCTTGCGTTTCGCGTTCGGCGGGGACCGCTGACGGCTCGCGATCCGTTTCCCGCGGATCGGCTCCCGGAAGGGAGAAGCGGTAATGCACCCAGGCCTGGATGCCGATGACCACGGGCACCAACAGGATGGCCGAAGCGACCGCCAAGAGCGCGAGGGGCCCCAGCGCCCGCCCGAAGGGCGCCGTTCCGATCAAGGCGATGGCGCAAAGCGCCAGCACCCGAGAGGTGGGACGGATGTAGGAACGATCCTCTTCATTCTCGGACATGATGCGGGTGAGGCCGAGGATGGCCAGGGGGATCACCGCCAGCGATAGGCAGAACAGCCAGGGGACGTCGCCCGGCAGGCTGCCGCCCATATGCCCGATCAACACCTTCACGCAAGCGCCCACGAAGCTCAAGGCGGCCAGGAGCGGAAAGTGCAGGAAGATGAGGGCCTGCATGTTATGGTAGCCGGGCTTGGTCTCCTGCTCGCTGGTCATGTCGAAATACAGCGACCAGAGCAAGAAGGAGAGGAAGAGGGCCAAGGCCGCGGCGGCCCAGGCAGCCGGGCTGCGGTGCTTGGCTTCGCTTACCCCCGCGACCGTGCCGACGATGCTCTCCGTGAGCACGATGATGGTGAAGAGCCCGAAACGTTCCACGAGCGCGGCGGAAGCGGAGAATACCTGCCCCCGCTCGCGCAACACGCCCACGATGGTGGGCCACCCCATCAATGGAGGCGAGATATCCACCAGGACCGCGGCGATCCAAAGCCCGGTCGCCAGGCGCGCGTGGCAAAAGGCCGAAGCGATCAACAGCGCCAATCCTATCAGATACCCGATGGTGAAGAACTTGCTGAAGACGCGATGGGAAGGATCGAAGAAGCCCACGCTCCACCACAAGTAGGTGACGATGGCTTGCGAAAAGGCGAAAGCGCAGGCGAGACCGCCGGTGCGGCCGGCGAAGGCGGCGGGAATGGCGATGGCGACCGCGGCGATGGCGAGCATCTGCAGGAAGGTCAGCACGCGCGTGCGGATGCCGTCGCTGCCGTGCAGATCATAGTATTGGCTGCCGTTGGTCCACGCCCAGAAGATGAGGGAGAAAAGCAGGAAGCAAAAACCCGCCACCGGCCAGGAGGGATGGGTCGAAAGTTGTTGGGTCAATTGGGAAATGGCGGCCACGAAGGAGAGATCGTAAAACAGCTCGAGCCAGCCGATCTTCCGCTCGTGCAGGCGATCGTCGAAATTGCGCGGGGGACCCCACCAGAGGTTTCTATTACTTCCGGACATGCCTACTCTCCACAGGGCCAAAAAGTAACTCTTCGCGATAGCGTCCGCGCTATGGAGAACGTACCCGGCGGTACACTCGCAGTTCCGGGGGCAAGCATCCTATCCGCGCCCGGAAGCGGGATAAAGCCGATTTCGCATACATGGGCGCACTATTCGGATCTTGCGTGACAGGCGGAAACATTTTTACTTCCTTTCCGCACTAATTACGGCGAGGGGGAAACGCGCATGCGGAATCGGACTGCCCCCGTATCCAATCATCAACGGGGGAAATTTCATGGGTAGGTTGAACGGATTAATCATTTCAATGTCGATCGCGGCCGTAATCGGCGCGACGGGCGAAAAGGCCGAAGCGGCCAGCGCGAAGGCGAAGGCGCGGGCCTACGTCGATACCGTGGATTACAAGCTGTCCACTTTCGACTACGGTCTTCAAGCCGGATCGTGGGGCGGCTATTGGTTCGAATACAGCGATATGAACTCGGCCGCGGCGAGCGACACCACCTTGCGGGGAAACTCGTATTTCACTGCCGGGGATTCCATCACCGGCGCGCCTTTTCCTAACAATGACACCAGCGGAGCCTATGATCCGCGCAGCTATACGCTTGATCGCACGGGAGATACCACCCTTCATTCCTTCCACATGGGATTCGCCCTAGGCAATCGCAAACTGAGTTGCGGTACGGCCTGTAGCTACGACCCGTACATCGGCTGGGGGATGAACTTTTCCTATAGGACGCCGCCCGATGACACCGTCGATCTGACGGGTTCGACGGGGATTTCCTTCTGGGCCAAGGCCGATACGGATACCGCAGTGGTGAGTTTCAGCGTTGCGACCCTCGATTCCACGCCAGGCGCCGCCGATTATAGCCAGGTATTCAAAATCGGTCCGACCTGGGCGAAGTACACCTGCAAACTCGTCGCCTCGGCCGAGTTCGCGGAACCGTCCTATGCCGCCGTCAAGCCGTTCAATCCCGCGCGCGCGACCGGGATGGGTTGGAATTTCAGTAAGGGATTGAATGCCAAACACCCCACCAACGGGATCGAAATCGACGATCTCGCCATCGACCATTGGACGGACTATCCCCCGGAAGACGGCATCCGCTCCGTGTCGCGCGCCTCGGCCGCGCATGCGGGCTGGCGCCTGCAAATCCAGGGATCGCAGATCCGGCTCGTCCGTCCCGACGGGGACCGCTTGCTTCCGCTCAACCTGAACGGCCGCGCCCTGCCGGCGCGCTGAGGGATAACGCCGCGGAAGCGGCCCATTCGCTTGCGCGCGCCCGGACCCATCCGGTCCGGGCCGCCTTCATCGGGATCCTATGGCAAATGAACAAGAGGTCGGGGCCGCGCCCGGCATCGATCTGGTCGCGCGGATCCGGGCCAAGCGCACCCAAGTGGACGTTTGGTTGGCGCGCATGCGGCCCCGCAAGCGCCGCTTATTGAATACCACCATCATCGGAGGCGGGATTTCCGCCCTGCTCACCGCCGGCCCCGCGCTCGGCGGTAAACCTTTTACCGATTGGCTGACGGGCTCGCTTGCCCTTACCTCCCCGTCTTGGCGCTTGCTTTGCGGGATGGCTGCCGTCGCTTCCTGTTCGGCCGCCTTGGCTACGCAGATCATAAAGTCCAATAGCCTTGAGGAAAACCTGGCCAAAGCGCAGGGGTGCAGCGCCAAGCTCGAGATCCTCGAGCTGGCCCTGGCTGCGGGGCAAATCGACTTTAAGGCGGGCCTGGAAGAATTCGCGCGTTGCGCGGAATCGATCGCCTTCCTGCAAGGCGCCTAAGTAACGGTCCCATGGATTTACGGGACCGTTAAGGGCCGCTTCAGAAAGCGTGGTAGTCGAAGCCGACCGCGTAGACGAAGACGTGCTTCTTCTCGTCGGCGGTGGTAGCGAGGGCGGGGAAATCCGCTTTATCGGCGAGGCCGAAGTTCCCGGTCCAACCCAAGGTGATCCCGAAGTTCCGGCCTATTCCGTAGCGTCCTCCGACGCCCGTGGAGATGCTGTTCAAGGCGGGATTTTCGAGTTGGTAGGAAGCCTGGTCGGCCCCGGTGATGGTGTACTGGGCGCTCGCGCTCAGCTTCAACGGCAGCCGGTCCGAGGCGTATTCCAATCCCGCGGCGAACTCGTAACCATCGTCATGCTGGTCCTCTATACCGCCCCAATCGGCCTGGCTGTTGAAGTAAACGTTCATGGAAAGATCGGCGCGCAAAACGGGCAGGATGCGGTAACCGGCGCCTAGCCCGAGAACCGCGGGCAGATCGCGATTGAATTTGGTTCCGGGCGCGCGCAGGACCGAGCGTAATTGCGCGATGTAGGCGTCACGGGTGCCCGGATCATTCTTGAAAACCCCGTCCAGATTGAGTGAGGAACGCTGCACTTCCCATTCCAGGGGCACCACGGCTTCGTATCGCACGGCAAGGATCCAATCGGTGATGTCGGTGCGGGCATAGAGGGTACGGGCGGCCAAGGAGGCCGAGAACCAGGGCCGCGGGGCGTAGCTGCCGCCCAAGGTGAACCCGTAATAGACGGACCGCAAGTAGGCGTCCGCATTCAGCTTCTGGGTTTGCAAATTGGTTTCGAGCGGAAAAGTGGTGGCCGAGCCTTTCTTATACTCGAGTTCGCCGCCGCCGCCGGGGAAGCTGAAGGCGGCGAATGCGGCCCAGTTATCCTTCTTGTAAACCGCGAACGCGGTCGGGTAGAGCGGGCTCACGATATCCGAGGTATAGGTGATCTTCCGGGCCGTGGCCGTAGGCGCGAAGCTTTGCTGGTTGAATTTGGCCACGGTTTGGTTGGAAAGCGATAATGACAGGCCGTCCTGAAGTTTAACGGCCCCGGCGGGATTATAGATGGATACGTCCGCGCCTTCGGTCGCCGCGTTCCGGCTCAAGTCGCGGATATA
Source organism: Fibrobacterota bacterium (assembly GCA_019509785.1). NCBI lineage: Bacteria > Pseudomonadati > Fibrobacterota > Fibrobacterota bacterium. Next base: position 38,468 of record JAEKLQ010000059.1, read on the forward strand.
TTCGGCGCTATTGTTGTTCCGGTTATCCACGCTACCCGCGCGCGCGGCGGGAACCAGAGCAAGGGACATGGCCAGGGCGGGAAGCAGTGAGCGCATATGGATATTCCTCCTGTCGTGGGGGGAGACGCGCCATGAAGAGTCCTTGGCGCATCCCGTGGTAACCAGGCGGCGGGAAAATTAAATCTTAACGCGACTCTGTCAAAGTGCGCGGGAAAACTATACTTTCCAGCTAATCCGCGGAGGGACGCATGCGCAGAGGATTACAAATACGGTTGATCACGATTCTCGCCGCTTCGGCGATGGTCGGATGTTTCGATAACTCGAGCGACGACAACAACGGATCGGGGATTACCGCGCAATACTACGTGGCCGTGGGCAACAGCCTTACCGCCGGTTTCCAGAGCAACGGATTGCGTGCCGATTGGCAGAAAGAAAGCTATCCCGCCCTGATCGCGAAGCAAATGGGCGTGGACGCCGATTTCCAGATCCCTCTCGTGGATTCGCCCGGGATCGGGGGCAAGGTGGACGGGAAAATCACCGAGCCTTTGACGCTGGATTCCACCGGCGCCATCGCGCCGACCAAATTCCTAGAGGTGGATCCGGCCACCCTGCTTTCCAACAAGACCCTGAACCGCCCTTATAACGACCTGGCCGTGCCGGGATGCACGACCCATGATTTCATCTTCGCTTCGGACAGCAGCACTTCCCAGGGGAACATCGGCCTCTTCAATATCATCTTGCGCCCCGGCCTGGAAGGCGGCCTCAGCATGATGCGGCAGGCCATCCTGCTCCAGCCCACCGTTCTCACCATGTGGATCGGGAACAACGATATCCTGGCGGGAATCACCTCGGGTACGGTGATCGAAGGAACCACGGTGACTCCGGTGGCCGCCTACAAGCAGATGATGGACCTGGCCCTCGACACCTTGCTCCGGGAAACCCAGGCCCATATCTTCCTGGCCAACATCCCTTCCATCCCCACCATTCCTTTCGTGACCACCATCCCTACCTGGATTTTCAAACCCGACTTCACCCCGGCCGTGGACACCAGCACCAAATTCCTCACGGAAGAGTCGAACGTGAAATATATCCTGCTACCGGCGCTCTCCTACATCCAAAGCAGCAAGATGGGGGTTCCCACCGCCTTGGGCGGCTCGGGCGTGAAAATCCCCGCCAGCCTGACCCTCACGGAAGAAGAAGCCGCCGCCGCCACCAGTCTGGTGGAAGGCTATAACGCTTACCTCAAGGCGAAATGCGATGCCAATCCCACGCGCCTGACCCTGGTGGACATAAACGCTTTGCTCGAGAAGTTGCTAAAGGGCGAAATCGCCGGCCTCTCCGGTACCTTCCCGCTCCTCGATCCTACCCATAGCGCCTTCAGCCTGGATGGAGTCCATCCCAACGCGAAGGGATACCAGCAGGTGGCCAACGCCTATATCGACGCCATCAATTCGGCCCTGGGCAAGAACTACAGCCACGTCGGCGGATAACCGATCCCTACGGCGGGGTTCTATATTTCCCGCCATGGCGGACAAGGCGGGCGGTGGCTTTTTCGTACGGTTGGGCGGGTGGCTGAAATCCAGCCGCCCCACGGTGACCTGGATCTATTGCAGCGCCATCCTGTTCCCGATGGCGTTCGCCCTGGTGGCGGCCCTTATCCTCCGGTACCGGCATCCGGAGTCGGCGCAAGGTTCCTTGGGATTCTTCGCCGTTTTCTACCTGTCGCTCATGGTGACCCTGGCTTCGGTCCCCCGTTCCATCATCCCCATCCTCTTGATCTGGTTGGCGGTCGCCCGCTTTAAGCCGGATTGGGATGAGCGTCGCTGGATCCGCTACGTCGGATTGTTCCTGCTGATGTTCCTGGCCGTGTCCGCCCACGCCCTGGCCTACCGCAACGGCTTCAACGTGCCGTGGCTCATCAGCGGATGGCTGTCCATCGCATTGCCGCGCATAGCCTTTCCGATGCTTAGGGAAGGCCTGGGAAAGCCGGCTTAAGGCGCGAACGGAACCGATGGCCACGCAGAAGGAATTGATCGCCTTCAACCGGCTCATGGCCGAAGTGGAAGAGCGGCTGCAAGCGGAGCGGCGGCTGCATGTGGAATACGTGCAGGTCCTGACCGCGGCGATGAAGGCGTTCGACGAGCCCAATCCCGAAAAGCTTTGCGGACTCGGGCTCACCGCGGAAGACGTGCTCTCCAAGCTGGCGGATTATCCCTTCGACGCTCCGGTAATCCTGGGATCCGTGGAGGCTCCCGACGTGCAGATTCCCGGCGGGATGGGTCGCATCCGCGCGGCCTTGGGCCGGGCGGCGGGCGAGGAATGGAAAATCCTTTCGCATCCCGCGGATCCTTTTCCTTCCGATCCTTACGCGCATAACGAGGCCGATGACGTGGACCTGGATTTGTCCAACGGGGCGTTGTACCATGATCGCCAATACGTGCATACCTTGTTCCGGAAGGACTTGGCTGCCTTCCGGGCCAGGGTGTCGGCGGAATACCCGGGGGTGCGACTTCCCCCCATGAAGGAAACCTGAGCATGGACGCCGCGATCGTTTTCCGCACCGAGCCCCGCAGTTTCAAGTTGGCCTTCCAGGACGAGGCCGCGGTCAATATCGCCGAGATCAACGACGAGATCCTGGATTCGGTGGGGAAGTACGGCGAGCGCGCCGTGCTGGGCTATACGAAAAAGGGCCGCGCGGTCACCTTCGAAGAGCTGGCCCGCAACGGCATCACTTCGGATTTGCCGAGCGACGGAAGCTCCGCCCTGCGCATCCTTACCTTCGACTTCAAGGAAGAAAAGCTATTCGTGCTGGACCGGCAATCCGCCGTGCCGCTGGCGCGCTTGCGCCTGACCGTGGCTTATCGCGCCGTTCCGGCCGAGCCGGCCGCCGCTCCCGAAGCCAAGCCCCTGGACCCCGAGGATGACGATTATACCTTGGACGTGTTCGTGAAGCGTAAGGAAGACTGACCCGAATCCATGGATGCGCCCACACCAGCCCACGCGCCCGGGCCGGCTCGTGGGACGGGGCTAGCGTCCCTTCTTCCTGTCCTGGTGTACCGCGGAGTTGCGCAGTTGCCCTTCCATCACCCCGTACTTCTCCGCCACGCCCAGGCGGGCGAAAACGCCGCCCGCATCGGCCGCGCCATCGATCAGGGCCGCATAGGCCTCCACCTTGGCCCGCAGGGCGTCCGCATCCTCGTATAAGGCCTCGACGCGGAAACGGCGTACGCCTTTGGCCAAAAGGCCGGGCACCAGCTTGGCCGCGCTTTGCGGCCGACCATTAAACATGGTGTTACGGCATTCCTGATCGGCCTTCAGGGGGTGGGTGGCGCCGGTATGATCGCGGAGCTCGACGCGATGGCTTTCGCAGGGCTTTCCGCAATCCCTGAAGCTGGAACCCTGGCTCAGGAAGGCGGCGAAGACGCAATGCTCCATGTGGAAGCTGGGCAAGTACTGGTGTACCGTGATTTCCAACCGCCGCGGCGCGGCCGGATCGTCGGCCGCCAAAGCGTCGATGAGGTCGGTCAATTGCCATTGGTTCAGATCGTAAGAGGGGCAAAAGGTGGAAAGTCCCTTGCCCAGCAGCCAGGCGGCGGAAAGCGAATTGCTGGCGTTCAGGCTGAAATCGCCCGCCAAGTGGAGGCCCTTGCCCGCCAGCCAATGCAAGGCGCCCAGGTTGCGGACCAGGACCGCGTCCGGCGCCAGGGCCTCGATGACCTTCAGGTTATGATGCTCCGCGGGCTTGAGGATGCGGGTGGTCGCGATGCCGGCCCGGAATCCCAGCTCCCTCACGCGGGCGAGCGATGGTTTGTAATCCTTCCCGTGCTCGAAATCGAGGTAGACCGTATCCACCGGCATTCCGCGCAATGCTTCCAGGCTGGCCGGCTCCCGGATCAGCAAATTCAGGCGCGGACGTTCCGCGTCGGCCAAAGGGGGCGCGCGCCGCAATCCTTCCAGGGCCTCGCATTCCATCCAGGTCACGGCCTCCGCGGCATCGCGCAGTACGCGCGCGGGCCGCTGGGCGCGGCGCGCCTGCAAATCCGCCACGGCGGCCTGGCGCGCCTTGCGCAACTCCTTATCCGGCAGGAACAGGCCCTCGGGAAGGTCATAGGCGAAGTTTTGCAGGCGGAAGCCCGAGCCCGAGAGCGCCGCGGCCTCGACGGAGGCCTTCTCCCGGGTTAGCGCGGCGGCGGCGGAACGGGCGGGGGAGAGGAGGGCTTCCGAACGGCCGATCCCGGCATGGCCCAGGGAATCGCCGGCGGTGAAAGCCAAGGCTTCCCCGGGGCGGCCTTGGACGCCCATCGAAATCGGAACGGTCTTCCATCGGGATTTATCGGAATAGCTTTGGCGCAGGGCCTTTTCCAGCGAGGGCGAATCGTTGAGCCAGCAAGGGGCGCCGACGGGGATCTCCCCGACGGGGAAATCGTTGGCGAAGCCCACGTCGACGGCCTCGGCGCCGGCGGACCGGCATGGGGTAACCGAGAAGATACGCCCGCCCCAGGTTCGCCCTTCCTTCCCGGAAGGATCGGCGAAGAACAGGCCGTCGCCTGGCTGCAAAGGATGGGCGGCAGGGAGGCGCAGGCTGCTCTGGCCCCGGCCCAATACGGTCCCGATTTCCAGGCCGCGATGCGCGCCATAGCGACCGTCCACCAGGCGTTGATGATCGACTCCGCCCAGCCAACCGCTGAAGAACCCGCGGGAATAGGTGACTTGCAGGGCGGCGATCTCATCCGGCGTCGGTGCCTCGGCGCCTGGCCCATCAGCACTTGATCCATCCAACCCCGACAATTGAGTCGCGGCGATAGCGCGGCGGTAGGCGGAGGCCGTGGCGGCCACGTACTGCGGGGTCTTGAGGCGGCCTTCGATTTTGAAGGAGTCGATCCCCAGCTCCGTCAGGGCTGTTACCTCGTCCAGGCCGCACAAGTCCTTGGGTGAGACCAGGTATTTGCGGTCGCCGAGATCCCGCTTTTCCCCGTCGACGAGGAGATCGTATTCCATGCGGCAGGATTGGGCGCATTGGCCGCGATTGGCCGATCGGCCTCCGAAGCCTTCGCTGGTCAGGCATTGCCCCGAGTACGCGACGCAGAGCGCGCCGTGCACGAAAACTTCCAGCTCCTTGTCCGTCGCCGCGCGGATGAGCCCCATCTCCTTAACGGATACTTCGCGGCCCAACACGTAGCGCGCCAATCCCAGGTCGGCCGTGAGCGCGATGGCCTCCGAGCTGGTTACCGTCATCTGGGTGGAGGCGTGCAGGGCTTGTTCCGGGCAGAGATGGCGCAGCAGCCGCGCCAAGCCGATATCCTGCACGATGAAGGCGTCGGCGCCGGCCTGGAGGGCGCGCGGCAGGGCTTCCAGCAAATCGCGCAATTCCTTCTCGAACAGCAGGATGTTGAGGGCCAGGAAAACCTTAACCTGATGGGCATGGCAAAAGGCGATCAAGGCGTCCAATTCGTCCCAAGAGTGATCGACGGTCCGGCCGCGGGCATTGAAACCCGGGAAGCCCACGTACACGGCATCGGCGCCGTTGTGGACGGCGGCCCGGCACATTTCCATGTCCCCCACGGGGGAGAGGATTTCGGGGGTCTTTGCGGGCATGGGATAGGGAATATAGGAACCCCGTAGCCCCGTTCTGTACGGGAGGGCCCTCTCCGCCAGGTGCGCCCGATCCAGTCGCGAAAGCCCCCCTTCCCGAAAGACCGGAAATCGCGGTAGAATGGGAGCGAGGGCCCTAAGGAAAGGGCGAAGGGGGGTAGCATGGGCATTACCATCCATTATCGGGGAAAGCTGGGCCCCAAGGTGCGCGCCAAGGAGGCGTACATTTTGGCCAGCCTCATCAGCAAGGAAAAGGGTTGGGAGTGCTCGGGATTGGCGGAGACGGATGGTCCCGCATTATTGGCGCATCCCGACGGGGAAAGCCCCTACGACGGAAAGTTGGCCACTTTCGCCATCAACCCCCATGAGCATTGCGAGCCTCTCACTTTCCAAATCACCGCGGAAGGGTACTTCAAGAATTGGTGCAAGACGCAGTTCGCGCCCCTGGAGATCCATAAAGGCATCGTGGACTTTTTCAACCAGCTTAGGATCAAGTTCGGGGAGCTGGTGATACAGGACGAAGGCGGGTATTGGGAAACCCGCGATGAGAAGGCGCTCGAGGAGCGCATCATCAAATGCTTCCTGGAGATGCAGAAAACGAAAGACGAAGATCCGGAGTACTACGGGCCGGTCAAGAGCGAAGACGGCCGCATCACCGATTTGGTCAAATAGGTTCCGAAGTCAATCACGACGGAAATCACGGAAGCGGCAGCTCAGCGATAAGCGGCGGGTACCCGCTTGGCGTCCCCTCCCGTGCGGATGTACTCGGCGAATAGGCGGCGGGCCTCCGGCACCGTTCCCGCCCGCGCCGACAAGGTCCCAAGGAAAAAATAAGGCGCCGATTCTTCCGGGCAACGGGCGGTCGCCTTACGGCTCAGATCGCCGGCCAGGTCATCGTGGCCGGCCCGCAAATGGGCCTTGGCGGCCACCACCATGAAATCGCACGAAGCCGGATGCGCGTCCAAGCCGGCCTGGGCCAGCGCGACGGCCTCCGCCTCGCGATGCCCCGCGATCAAGCCGTCCACGGCGGCCATCAGGCCCAAGGGTTCGCTGGGATCGAGTTTACGGGCCTTGGCGGCCCATTCCTCCGCCTCCTGGTTCTTGTCCAGCTTGAGGAGCACCAGGGCCAGGTGGGCGGCGGCTTCGGCGCCGGGCGCGGCCTGGAAGGAACGGCGCAGGTTCTCTTCGGCCGCCTCGGGTTTCTCCTCCCGGGCGAAGGCCTGGCCTTGGCCCAACAAGCCCTTGGCCCGCCAAGAGGGCTTTTCGGAATCCATCAGTTCCTTGAAATAGAAGTGGGCCTCGCCGCTCCGGCCTTGCTTAAGGAGGCAAAGGCCCTGCAGGTACTTGGCCTCCGGGTAATCCGCGCGGTACTGTAACGCGGAGGTTAACCTTTTCCCTGCGGCGGCGTAGTCGCGGGCCGCGTATTCGGCCCGGCCCAGCAGGTAATGGGCTTCGGCGTCGGTTTCTTGCCCGGACGGGGGCGGATCCAGTAGTCCTTTCGCCTTGTCGGGCTGGTCCAAGGCCAGGTAGGCTTCCGCCCAGGCCTTGCGCACCCCGAAATCGCCGGCATAGGGCGAACCGTCCACGGCGGAAACGGCCCGGTCGGCCCTTTTGGAGGCCGTGAGCGCCCGGGCATAGGCCGCGAGATTGGCCGCCGAAGGCTTACCCGCGTAGAGTTTCCCGAGCTCGGTGACCGCCGCCCCCGCGCGACCCTGCGCCAAAAGGCAATTGCCGACGATGGCCAGGCCGTCCACGCCCAGGCGGGCGCGCACCGGTTGCAATGCCTTCATGGCCGCGTCGCATTCTTCGCGGGCGAAATAAGCGGCGCCCACCGCCTCCGCGAACTCCACCCGCTTGGGGGCCAGGCGGGAAGCCTGCTGGAAATGTTCCAGCGCCACGCCGTCCTGCTCGCGCTTGAGCGCCATTTCGCCGAGCCAATAGTGGGCTTCCGCTTCGCGCGGGCGGACCTTGAGCAAGGAATCCAGCAGGGCCTCGACCGGTTTCCAGGTGCCGCGGGCCAAGGAGAGCCTCGCCAAAAGCATCAGGTCGCCGCGTCCTTCCGCCGATCCCCCTTCCAATCCGAGCGCCCGCCAGAGCGCCTTCTCCGCGTCCTCGCCGCGTCCGCTACGCCAGGCCATCCGGGCGGTGGCGCGGAATCCGCGCGCCTGCCATTCCGGCGATTCCACGCGGGAGAGGGAATCGTACCAGCGGGTAGCTCCCGACGTGTCCCCGGCCGCCAGCGAGGCTCCGGCGCGCGCGGCCGTTACGCGCGCGTCATCCGGCCGCAGGGCGGCCACCTGTTCCAGATCGCCCAACGCTTCGTGCGCCTTGCCGGCTTCGGCTTTCCGGATGGCCAAGTGGTAGAGCGCCACGGGATTGGGCGCGCGCCCCTCGGCCGCTTCCATCAAAACCTTCCACAGGGCCTCGCCATCCCATGCGGGCGGCGGGGGCGGCGGCGTCTTGGTCCTGGGCTTGCGGGGCGGATCGATGGACAAAGCGATGCGGCGGGCGGCCTCCGGCCCGATCAGTTCCTTGACCTTGGCGAGAAAGGCCTTCTTCTTGGGCTTGGGCGCGGGGGTCGAGAACGTTTCCTCCAGTATCGCGAGCGCGATGGACTTGGGCAGGGAACGCTTGGCCAACTCGGAAACCTCATCCCGCTTGGAAGGTTTGGCGAGCATGCGATAGGCCAAGAGGGCTTCGGCTTCCGTGGAATCCGCATCGGCTTTGAGCCAGGGCTTCAGCGAGGCCGGCGCCGGCAAGCCCGCGGCGCGCAGGACCGAATCATAAGCATGGGCCAGGTAAACGCGCGCGGCGGTCGGGCGCTGCTGCCGCTCCACGTCGGCCCAAAGCAAGGACGCCCACAGCGAACGGTAGGCGAGGGTGGTATCTTCGGCGTCAAAGAAGCGTCCGAAGCTGGCATCCCGGACGGCGGAATCACGGTAACACGCGGGTGACCCCAGGGAAGCCAGCATGCCTTCGGCCAACATAGGGTAGTAGGCGGGAGCCGGGGTTTTGGCCCGGGCTTTGGCTTTGGGGCGCGAGGCGGCCGTTCCCTGTACCGGTACGCCGCCCCGCATCGGGATGCGATCCAAAACGAAGTCCCGCGAGAGCGTATCGCCTTCGCCGATTACGATGGAACGGACCAGCAGCTTGGGCAGGTAACCGGAGCGAGAGACCGCGAGCGTATAGGCTCCGGGTTGCAGGCCCGGGAAGGCATAGGAGCCGTTCCGGCCCGCGGCTTTGGCCGCGCGTTTCTTCCCGTCCGATCCGTACAGGACCAGGCGGGCGGAGGCCACGCCTTTGCCGGCCGGGGCGGCGGCCAAGGAAGCGCGCTCTAGGATATGGCCGCGCAATGTCTCGGCATGCGCCGGCAGAATCGCGAGCGCGCTCAGGCAGGCGCCCAGGAGCGGGCCATAGATACGGGAATCGACGCGCATGGCAAACCCCTCTGCCCCGGCAGTGATTGGATCCGTTGAATGGGTACGCGGCCTAGACCGGCCCGGTCGTTATCTTCCCCGGCGGCCCGGCGCAGTCAGTTCCGCTTCAGGTCGGCGAGGATCTTTTCGGCTTCCGGATCTTTCTGATCGGCCGCCTTCAGGAACCATTTGAAAGCGGCCGTCTCGTCCTTGGGGACGCCTTTTCCGGTCTTATACATCTGCCCCAGGGCGACCTGGGCGCGGGGATGGCCTTGCTCCGCGGCGGATTGGATCCAATGGGCGGCGGCGTAGGAACTTTTCTTGGTGCCTTTGCCCCAGCGATACATCATCCCGACCTTGTATTGCGCTTCGGCCATGCCCTGGTCGGCCGCCCGCTTGTACCACTTAAGGGCGATGGAATCGTTGCGATGCACGTCTTTCCCGTTCTCGTACATCTCTCCGGCCTTATACTGATCCGCCGCCGAGCCTTGGGTGGCCTTGCGCAGGAAGGCTTTGGTGGGGTCCTCGTCATCGGTAACCGCCACGATACCCGAAGGCTTGGGCGGGGCCTCCGGTTTCGGCGCCGCGGCCATGGCGCCTACGGGAGCTTCGGCAGAAGGCTGTGCCGCAAGGGCTTGCGAAGATTGGCCTTCGGCGTTCTCGGCGCGATAGGGGACGGACCTCAGGATGGGAGTGCCTTTGAGTTTGACCGCGGCAAGGGCCAAGAGCGCCAGTCCCACCGCGCCGAAGGAGAGGACCCGCGGCAAACGTCCGCCGCTCCGGTTGCGGCGGCGGAAGGGGGTGGCCAGGGCCTTTTGCAGGATAGGAATGGTGGTCGTCGCGCTCGCGCGACCGTCCGGGGTTTGGGATTGCGGCAGCAGGGAAACGCCCATGGGTATCTTGCGCGTTTCCGAGGCCTTCGCCTTGAACTTCACGGTCTTGGGCCCGGACTTGGGCTTGAGGCCGGAGTCCTGCGCCAACCGCCACAAATCATGGGTGACCATGGAGACGAGGGAGTAGATGTCGTCGAATACCTTGGCCCCGTGGGTGGCTTCGATCTTGTCCCGGAAGGCTTTCAGTTGCGCGGCGCGGGCGGGATCCCTTTCGAAATGGGCCGGGTGCATTCCCGAATCGGGATCGCGGAGGTAGACAAGTATCCTTTTCCCGGAAGCGACACCTTCGGCGTATTCAGCTTCCGCATGCGGCGTATCCAGCCCCGGGGCGATGACGCCATGCAGATGGCCCATGATCAGGATCAGGACGTCGCTGCGGCTGATTTCATCCTTGGCGACATCCAGGGACTGGATGGAACGCGGACAATAAAAGGTTAACGACGCGAACTGATCGGTGAGGCCTTCGAGGCCGTCGAGTACGGCGTTCCTCTCGCTCACCAAATCGCGATACGTGCTGCAGACGAATACGTGGAGGGACTTATCCATGGGATCCCCTGATTTTCCGTGAAGTCCCGCTAGTGGCAGGACGCCGATGCGTGGGAAGGATGCCGGCGCCGGCCCGCGCCGTCCCGAGGGATCGGGGCGGGAGGGATGAAACCGTTCCTTGTTGGAACACTTCGAAATCTACTTCCGGCCCCGAGCGAGGTCAATCGGGAAAAATCCTCCCGCATGCCTTCGACGGCTTGTCCCGGCCGGTAACCCAATCTATGAAATGGTCCCGCGCCGGCCCACAGCCACGCCCAGCCCGCGGCCGGGGTCGCCATGGGGCGCCGCGCGTCCAAGGCTGAGTCGCGGGGGTCCGGGGTAACGGAGGTGAGACCCCGGTAGGACCCAAAAAACCCATGGACCCGATCAGCGGGAAAGGCCCATGGCCTCCAGGTTGGAGCGGGCCGGGGACAGGGAGTCCGCGGCATAGGCTTCTTGGAAGTCCCGCTGGGCCGCGTCCCGGTCGCCAAGGCGTAAGGAACAAAGGCCGCGATTGCCGATCGCCTCGGGGAAGCCCGGCAAGGCCTCGGCAACGAGTTGGTATTCCCCTGCGGCGAGCGCCCATTCCGCCCGGGCCCGGCGCGCATTGGCCATATTGAAAAGCAAGGCCGATAAAGCCTGTTCCGGTCGCGCTTCGGCCAAGGAATACCAGGGCCTTTTGGCCAGGGCGAACGTCTCCCGGTAGAAGGAATCGCTGCGGGCGATCCCGCGCCGCAAGGTCTCCACGTAGAAGCTTTCCCCCGCGCTTCCCCGCAAGCGCAGGGCTATGTGCCCGGGCAGGAAAATGGGGAAGAGGGGCAAATCCAGCGACCTGCCGACAGCCAGGTACAGGAGAACCAGGGCGACGCAAGAGCCACGGCGATGCGCCAGGGCCAGGCTGGGCACGGAGGCCGCCAAGGTGGTGTCGGCATCGAGGGCCGCCAGTCCCAGGGAATCGAAGAAGAAGGCATTGAGCCTAGCCACGCGATCCCGGTCGGTCGCCGCGGAGGCCAGCATGGGCCTGAGGCGGGTACAGTAGACGTACAGGCTTTCGGCCATGACGGGACGCGATGCGGGCATGGCACCGGGTTCGAGTTCGGCGACTTCGCGTTGGGCCAAGGCATCGAGGGCGACAAGCTGATCCTGGAAATCCGAGGGATGCTTGCGCAGGATGGCGGCCGCCTGGGAGGCCGGGTCCGGCTTTTCCAGGTGGCATGCGACCAGGGCGAAGGCCAGGCCGGCGACGCCGAGGGACGTCCGCGGAAGTCGATTCACTTCGCGGCCCAGCCTCCGGGATACACGAACAGGTCGCGCGAGGACATCATCCATACCACGAGGCGCTTATGATCGAGGTACCCGTCCCCGCGCTTCTTGAGCTTGCCGGGGGCTTCCGGCCCGCCGCCCCAGCCCATGATCAGGTCCACCGGCCCGCCCAATTCCTTGGCCAGATGGGCGGTGACGCCGGCATGTCGGCAGCCCACGGTCTGGAATACGCCCGTGTAGCTGTCGCCCAACACCAGCACCGCCGAGGAATCGGAATCCTCGTAAAGGTTGCCGGCATTATCGATGACCTGGCGTCCCAGCACGGATTCGGGAGCGACCTGGCCCTTCTTCGCGTCCGGCAGGCGCGCCTGGATATCGCCCAGGTTCTCGAAGGTGGTGTCCTTCAGCTTGTAGCTTTTCTTGTCGGCATAAACCGTATCATACCAAGAATACTGGCGGATCCGCTCGGCTACCAATTGCGCGGCGGCCTCCAGGCCCACCGTGGTCCAATGCGTATCCTGGCGTTGGTACAAGGCCCGTTTGCCGTCCTCGCTGGCGGCCTTGATCTGAAGATAAGGATCGAGCAGATCGAGGGTCTCGACGCGGGCCTCGGCCAAATCCCGCATCAGCTTGCGTCCCAGGGGCTGGGCGATATGGCCGGGAAGGGTATCGGTGCCCGATGCCAGATACTCGGGATAAAGATCCAACTTGGTGGGGATGGGCACGAAGAGGAAGTCGATGCCCTTGGCCGCCAGTTCGTCCTTGAAGGCAGTGATGGCCGGCACCGGGCTGGCGGGCGCCCCGGGCGCGCTCCAATCGGGGGCAAGCAGATAATCGACCTCGCGGCGGAAGACCAGGAAATTGTCCTTGGCCATCAGCCCCAACACGGCGTCCGGCTCTTGGGCGGCGAAGGCTTTCAGATCGCGATGGAATAGCCCTAAGCGCCCGGCCCATTTGGACCAATCGCCTTGGCCGTAATTTTTCTTCTCGGCATCGAGCTTGGCGGCGATGGCATCCAGCCTCCCGTTCAGCCCCTTGTCCAGGCCGCGGGCCACCGGCTTGCCTTCCTTACGCTGCTGTAAAGGCGTCTTGGTTCCGCCCATCCCGTCAACCACGAAGGCATTGAAAAGCGTATCGGCGAAGGGATGCCCCTGCAAAATGAAAAGGGGATTGGCCACCCAGTTGCCGGCCAATTCCTTCTTGGCGCCTTCGGGGCTGTCCTCGTAGGGCCAGGCCGATCCGGCCTTGAGAGGGAGGAGATCGGTATTGTAGGACGGGTACCAGCGCGAGGCCAGGCTGCGGGCCCAATCGATGACCTGGGGCTCACCCAAAACCTTGGTCGCGTAATCACCGGCGATCTCCGACGTCATGGCGTCGGTGAAGACCTTGGGATCGAGGCGGCCCACCACCGAGGGATAGCCGTCATGATCATCGTCCGGGATTTCGTTCAGGAAGGAACCGAGCCAAGGCTTGAATTCCAATTCCACCCAGACTTCCTTCACGTTCCCGTTGGCGTGCAGGTATAAGGTCGCGAACTCCTGGTAGGGCTGGGAAATGTCGGTGGAGTCGCCCCACTTCTCTCCCGTTACGTTGGCGTACGCGTTGGCCAGGCCGGAGGCCTTCTCGAAATTCCACTTGAGCAAATGCTCTAGGACCGGCGTCCAGGCCATGGGCCGGGCCTTTTCGGCGCTGGTGAGGGGCGCGAAATCGAGCATCGGTTTCACGTCCTGGATCAGGCCGTTGAAGGATACGTCGGTCAACCCGATCTTCTTGGGGGGATGGACCGCCTTCCATTCCGGATCGGCGAGCATGACGTTCTTGGAATAGGCGGCGAAGTCCAGCTCGGCCTCGGTGGGCACGCGCACGCGGCGGACCAGGGCGTGCGAGCGGATGCGGTTGTAATTGGGATTGACGGTCACGACGGCCGGCTCGGCCGTCCCCTTTTCTTCGACCTGGCAGGCGGAAAGCGCCAGGGCCAGGGCCGCGGACAAGGTAACGGATGCGGTACGGGTAACGTTACAGTTACGGATGATCGGCATTCGGCCCTCCCGGAGGCCCGGCGATCCGCCCGGCCTCGCGTGCAAGCGGGAAAATATAGGAATCAGGTCCGGGCGGCCGGGGCCGTGCGGGGAGCATGAATCGAGAAAGCATGTTCCAGGGTACGGCGCAGGATGCCGGGCAGGCCTTCCCGGGGTTCCCAGCCTAACAAGTCCCTGGCCCGTTCGATGCGCGGCATGCGGCGATCGGAATCGGCGTAGCCCTCCCCGTAGAAGGTTTCCGCCGAAACGCTTTCGAGGGGGAGGGAAAGGTAGCCGCGATCGCCGGTGACCGACGCGGCCGCCTCTCGCATCGATTCCGCCAGCCCGCGGATGGTGGTCTCATTGGCGGGGTTGCCCAGATTGAATATGCGGTTCTTCGCGGCCGCGGGGCGCTCCAGCATGCGGCCCAACGCCTGGACGGCTTCTTCCACGGCCAAGAAGGTGCGGCGGGCCGTTCCACCGTCGACCAGGGGCAGGGGGCGGCGATCGAGCAGGGCCGCCGTGAAGCAGGCCAGCACCCTAGGCAAGCCTTCGCCCTCCCGGCCGGGCAGGAAATCCATGCGTGGGCCCAGGAAATTGAAGGGCCGCACCAGGGTGAACTGAAGGCCCCGCTCCTTATGCAGGGCGTAGACGTAGCGTTCCAGCAATTGCTTGGCGCAGGCGTAGCTCCAGCGTTGGCTGGAAATCGGGCCGAGGAGCAAAGGCGTTTCCTCCTCGTCCATTTCATACAAGTCGGGGCGGCTTTCACCGGCGCCGGTCCAATGCGCCAAGGTTTGGCCGTACACTTCGCTGGTGGAGAACTGGATCAGCCAGCGTCCGGCTTCGGCGCAGAAGTCGGCGATCCTGCGCGCCTGGATGAAATTGCTTTCGATGACATCCACGCCTCGGGTATTGTATTGGGAAGGATTGCAGATGGCCGCCAGGGAGATCACCACGTCGCAAGCGGCGAAACGCTCGGTCAAGTCGGCCTGGGCATAGATATCCCCGGCATGGAAGCGGAAATTGGGGCGTCCCAGATGGTTCGCGATTTTGGCGGAGGACCAATCCCAGCCCTCCACCTGGATGGAGGGATCGGCCAGAAAGGCGTCCAGACAATGGCTGCCGATGAAGCCGCCGCAACCCAACAGGGCGATCTTGGCCATGGGTCCACAAACTAGCAAAGGTGATCGCCGCCGTCGGGAATCCGGAGCCGACGACCTTCCTACCTTTGGGCCATGCATTCCCGGGCGTCCCTTCCGCTTTATCTCGCATGCGCCGCCGCCGCCGTCTGGATCGGCGCCTGCTTATGGTTCCCCCTGACCGATACGGATATCTGGTGGCATCTGGCGGCGGCCAAATGGATGTGGGCCCACAAGGCTTTCTTGAGGAGCGATCCTTTCAGCCAATCCTCCTTAGGCGCGCCTTGGACGGATTTGCATTGGGGATTCCAGGTTCTCGCCTCCGCGCTTTGGAAGGCGGGCGGGGCCTTCGCTTTGATCGCCGGGAAATGCCTGGCGGTGATCGGGGCCGTCGCTTTCGTTCTGCGGCCCCATCTCGATCGCCGTACCTGGCCCTGGCTATTGCCCCTGGCCGCCGCGGGAGCCTATCTGGTCCGCTTCTACCTGGACGTGCGTCCGTTGGCTATCACCCTCTTGGGTCTTGGAATCCAATACGCCGTGGTGATGGCCTATTTGCGCGGTCGTTGGCGGCGCCCTTACCTGGTCTTGATCCCGGTTCAGATCGCCATGGCCAATGTGCAGGGCCTTTACCCGTTGGGATTGATCCTGGTGGGATGCTTGTTGTCCGGCGAATTCCTGGCGCGCCGCAGCGCGCGAATCGCGCCGGCTTTTCCGGACGACTTCCGGCCGGGAGGAAGGGGCGCGGGCAGTGACGGAGCCGGGCTGGTTCCCTTGCGGCCTTTGGCATGGGCATTGGTCCTCATGCTCGCGTCCGGATTCGCAACGCCCTATGGCTGGGACGGATTCCGTTTGCCTCTGGCCCTCTTCGCGCGCATCACGCCCGAGGCTTCCAACATCTTCTCCCGGGAGATCGCCGAGAACCTGCCCTTCCCGAGCTTGTTCCATACCGACCCCGCCCTGGCGACGGCTTGCCTGGCTTGGGCCGCCGTCGTGACTTGGACCTTCCTCGGGATCCGGCTTTCGGCGGGAACCTTGTTTCTCTGGGCGGCTTTCGGGGGCTTGGGTCTTATGGCGCAGCGGAACCTGCCCTTGGCCTTCCTGGCCGGGCTGATGGCGTCCGGACGTAACCTGGACGTTTCCTTAAGGGAAAAGGACTGCGATCCGGAGGCCGGCAAAGCCGGTAGGCGGCGGCGTTTGGCTTGGGCGGGCGCGGCGGCCCTGCTGGCCGTGGCCGTGGCCTTCGGGCCCCGCTTGCGGGCGGCCTGGGCCTATGAATTACCAGGTTCATTGGTTACACCATTCCGCGTTCCTTCGGCGGCCGTGGACCTGCTGGCGGCGCATCCGCTTCCGGGACCCATCCTCAATGAGCTGCGCTTCGGCGGCTACCTCGAATACCGCCTCTACCCCGAGCCCGCCTTCGTGGACGGGCGCATGATCCTGCGCTCGGCGGATTTCTACCGGGACTTCCTCGCCGCCGCGGATGATCCGGAAAAGTTCCCGGAGTACCGCGCGCGTTACGGGTTCACCCATGCCTTGCTCCCCATCGCCGAGGACGCCCGTTTCCTGCCCCTGGCGGCCTTCCTGTTGCGCTCCGGTTGGGATCTGATCTATTGCGATGGGGCCTCGGCCCTGCTTGCCGATCCCGCGCTCCGGGCCGGCGGCATGGCCTTGGATTCGTTACTGCCGGACCATCCGCTCGCCGTCGCATTGCGGACGCGGTTCGCCGCCAACCCGCGACTGCTGGGCTTGGCGACCGTGTACGCCGAAGCCTTTTTGCGCGCGGCCGGGAAGGAACGCGCGGCGTCCGATCTCGACGGCACCCTCGCATCCCCCCCAAGATTTTGAGCCATGTCCTCCCTTGACAATCGAGCGCGAATGGATATACTTGGGAACATGTCGCACCCGTCCACCCGAGCCCAAATGACCATTTCTTGGTCCCTAGCCTGCGCCAAACGCTGGCAGGTTAAGCGTATTTGGGGCGCGGGGAGCGGGCACAGCGGCTGATCGTCTAAACAAACGACCGGACCGTCCAGATAAGCCCGCTCCTCCCAGAGCGGGTTTTTTGCGTTTGGGCGATTTCCGGGAGAAAGGCAAATATGGCCTCGCGGCCCGATTTGAATAAGAACATCCGGAAGGGATTGGCGGTGGCGGTAACGGCATCGGCGCTCTTCTCGGCGAAATCCGTTTTCCACAAGCTGTGCTTCCGTTATGGAACGCCGCCCGTGGTGCTGCAAACCCTGCGGGCGTTGTTCTCCCTGCCGTTCTTCGTCTGGCCCTTCGTCGCCCGGCGCTTCGCCGCCAACTTCATCGCCCGGCGCGCCGCCGCACGGAGCCCCGCCGCCCCCTTCGAGGGCAAGCGGCCTGTCGCGGCCCCAACCTTCGCGGCCAAGGATGTCCTGATCCTGGCGGTGCTGGGCTTGACCGGCTTCTACGTGGCGAGCCTGTTGGATATGCTGGGGTTGCAATACGTATCGGCGGGCACGGAAAGGCTGATCCTGTACGTGTATCCCACTCTCGTGATCCTGTTCTCGGCCTTCATTTTCCGCAAAGCCATTCCGCGGGCCCTCTACGCGCCTTTGGCCTTGTCCTACCTGGGGATAGCCGTTTCCTTCGGGGGGGAAGCGAAAATGGGCGGGAGCCGGTCCTTTTATGGCGGATGCCTGGTTTTCGGGAGCGCGATCTGCTATGCCCTTTTCATGGTCTTCCAAGGAAAGCTGGTGCACCGGTACGGCCCGCGTTTTTTCGCCGCCGGTTGCATGCTCTTCTCCTTCGCCGGCTACTTCGTCCACTTCCTGATTTGCTATCCGCTCTCGGCCTTGGCGCAGCCGCGCCCGGTGTTGTGGATCGCCGCCTTCACGGCGGTGTTCTGCAACGTGGCCCCGACCTATCTGACATCCTACGCCATAAAGCTGGCGGGATCGGGACCGACATCGGTGGCGGGCACGGTGGGACCCGTTTCGACCCTGGTGCTGTCGTCCTGGCTGCTGGGGGAGAAGGCCGGATGGCCGCAGATCGTGGGGCTGGCGCTGGTGGTAGCGGGGGCGTTACGCCTGTCCGCCGGGGGGAAAGGCGGGGGTCAAGGACCTTCCTCGCCGCCGGCGCCGGCCAAAGGCGCGTCCGGATCGGCGACAGGCGGCGGCAAGTTCGCGTCTTCCACGGCGCGGGGAACTCCGGCATCGGCGCCGGGTCGGCGGGCTTCGGCCATGGGGATTTCGGATTCGGCGCGGGCCGTCCCCGTTCCTCCGGAGCTTTCCGATCCGGCCGCGTCGGCAGCCGCCTTTCTGGCGTCGACGAAAGGCGGAGGCTCTATGGTTTGGGGCCGAGGCAACAGCCATTCGCGCAGCGCATAGCCGGCCCAAGCCCCTACCGCGCCCATGAGGCCGGCCACCGCGCCGGTGGCGGCGATCGCCCCCAGCGGCCCGGGCAAGTGGAAGAGGGGAGCGACGCGATGGGAGAGGATGTGGTGGTTGCGGAAGTCCTGCCAGGCCGCCGAGCCGGCCCAGGCCGCCGCCGCTCCCAGAAAGCCGGATAGCGCGGCGATGCCCGCGCGGCGCGGCAGCCAGGCCCCGATGGCGCACGCCGCCAAGGCCGGCCACCACCAAGGAAAGATGTAGCCACCCAGCCAACAAACGCCGAACAGGAGCAAACCCGCCACTCAGCGCCCCCTCAATTGCAAGCGATAATCGGCTTCCTGCCCGGCGACGCCGGGATCGGAAAAGAAGGATAAGGGATAATGCCTACCCGTGGCCCAATCCGCCACGAACTCGGCGTAATGGGGGGAGCCGGGATTGCCCGATTGCCCGCCGGGATAGATGCCGTAACCGGTGGGTTGCCCCGAGAGGTCCACCACCATCCGCCAAGAAGGGCCATGCACGCCCTTCAACGAGTTGACGCAATCGGCGCAGCCTCCCGCACGTATTCCCAGGGCCCCGAAGGGGGCGATATGCGCCAGATGGTTGATCTCCACGGGCCGGTAGGCGGCCCAATCCGGCGGCCCGCCGGGCCGGTTGCGCAGGGATGCGCATGCGTCGCGGAAGGTGCGGAGGGCCAGGGAAGATAAGGTTTCATGGGCCGGGGTGGTGATGTCATCGAACCATTCCGCGTCCGGTTCCTCGAGGATCAACCTGCGGGTGCGATCCTTGGACGGCCATTGATAATGGGCCGAGTCGCCCCCGAATTCATCCGACCAGATCGCCTTATACAGCAACCGCCACCATTGATCGAAAACGGCGGCCGGCCGGCTTTCCGGCCGATGCCGGAAATCCCAGGCCGCGAGGGATTGACGGGCGGTGGAATCCTCACGGGAGAGCGGAGCCCGGGCGATGCGGGGAAGCAGGGCGGGAACCAGGTCCGCCGCGGTGAGATCGTACTCATCCTGCAACATGGCGAAGGCCCCGCCGACGGTGAGGGACTCAGCCTCGGCCGCCAAGGCGGCCACGCGGCGGGCCCGGGGGCCGTCGAGATAGCCGGCGCCCAGGTAGAAAGGGTAGGTGGAATCGGCGGGACTCTGGTTCGCCGAAGCCAGCCAGCCTTGGGCCGGGTTGCGCGCGGCCGGTTCGTACCTGCGGGGCAGCCAACCCGACCAATCGTTGCCCGGCTGCGATCCGTCCAAGGTGAATCGCCCTTGGCCTTTCCATTTGCGCGGGAAGAGGCCATGATGGAAAAGGGCGATGTCCCCGTCCACCGACGCGAAGGCGAAGTTCTGGGACGGGCAATGGTAGGGGTCCAAGGCCGCCGCGAAATCGGCATAGTCCCTCGCCCGCATGATGTCGATGAAGGCGCGCAGTTCGTTGGAAGGATCCAGGGCCAGCCAATGCAGGGCATGCAGGGCGGGCGTATTGCGGGTGAAAGGCTTTTCCTGATCCTTCAGCACCACCGGCCCCTGATGCGTATATACGATGGTATCCAGCACGGTCGCGCCGCCCCGCACCTTGATGGCTTCCACCTCCTTGCGGGTCGGCTTCCAATTCCCTCCGTACTGGTATTCGGAAAGGGAGGCATCCTTGAACGTCACCCGGTACCAATCCAGTACGTCGTCCCCGCCGTTGGTCACGCCCCAGGCGATCTTCCGGTTGAAACCGATGATGACGGCGGGCGAGCCCGGAAGCGAGGCTCCGTAAACGCCCAGGCCCGGCGCCGAAAGCTGGATCTCGTACCAGATGGACGGCAAGCTGAGTTCGAGATGGGGATCGTTGGCGAGCAGGGGATGGCCGCTGGCGGTATGCGCGCTGGAGATCACGAAATTGTTGCTGCCATTGCCCGGATCGGGACTCCGTTCGGGGACCGAGGGGGACGCCGTATCCTTTCCGTCGACGCCGAAGGGCAGTAAGGTCGGGGGCAAGGGACGTGCGCCCAGCCCGGCAGGGGCCGGTGGCGGCGCCGGCGCGGCGGTATCCCATGCCGTCCCGGGAGGGATCACGGGAGGCGTTTCCGGATGCCTCAGCGGGAAGAAGCGCGCGGTGAAATCCCGTCCCATCCGGGCCAGGGTATTGGACATCGGCACTTCGTCGCCGCCGCCCGACAAGGTCCATTGCATGTTCTTGAGCATCAAGGCCGTGTAGAGGGAACTCCATTTCCCGGGAGCATAGTCGAGCAATTTGTACTCGATCGGGTAATCCTTGGGGTCGAGCCCGGCGATCCACGCGTTGACGCCTTCGGCATAGGCGCGCACGGCCGTCGCGGTCTCTTCGTCGCGCAGCATCACCTCCAGGGATCGCGCGGCCGCCTGCGGGATGCCGAGGCGGCGCTGGAAGCGATCATGCTCGATGAGGTTCGGGCCCAGCACTTCAGCCAACCGTCCCGCGCCGGCCAGCGACTGGATTTCCATTTGCCAAAGGCGGTCTCGGGCGGTGACGAAACCCTGGGCGAAGAACGCATCGTGCGGGTTCTGCGCGAAGATGTGCGGCACCCGGCGTTTATCGAACACCACCGTGACCGGTTCGGCCAATCCCGGCAGGCTCAATTTCTCATCACTCGCGCGCAGGCTTTCGGCATTGCGCCAAAACCCGCCGAAGGGGCTGAAGAAGCGCGCTATGGGGGGCACGGGGCCGAGGCGGGAGTCGAGTAGGATGCAAACCAGGACCATCAGGCCGAGCCGCAAGGCCGGGCGAACCCAGCCGGCGCCCGGGGACGGGGCCCGCGGAGAACCGGGAATCATGGCGTGGAAAGGTAGGATCTATTGCGAAAGGTCGGATCTATTTCTTGCGGAGGCGCGCGAGCTCTTCCGATCGCTTCTCGGCGAAGCGGCAACGCTTATCCTCGGCTTCGGCGTTGCAATCCGCGAAGCGGCTGAACCGATCCCAGGCCGAGACGGCCGCGTCGAGGTTCTCCGGCTTCTGCTCGATATAGGTGTACTGCCCGTCCAACGCATTGGCGTAGGCGTACAGCGCGTCCTTCTGGAAATCGTGCGGATTGAACCAATTGGAATTGCGCAGCACCGTGGTCTTGGTGGAATTGAAATACGCCTCCAGGCGTTCCTTCGCTTCCATGTACAAGGCTTGCCCGTAATAAAGCTGGCCCAGGTAGGCGTCGATGGCGGGATCGTCGTAATCGCGGCGCAGCCCTTCGAGCACCGAGCGGGCCTTGGTCAATTGATCCTTATGCCGGAAGTAGATGGCCGCGCTGCGCAGGCGCGCCTCGAGATAGGCGTCGTGATCGCCGCCCTTGTCCGGCGGGGGCACCAGTTCGTAGGCGGCGAGGGCCCCGCTGTAATCCTTCGCCATCTCCGCTTCCAGGCCCTTGCCCAGGATGGTGGAGAAATAGGAGCGGAGTTCGGGCGAAGCCGAAAAGCCGTGCATGAACCGCCAGCCGCGCCAGAAGGTGTAACCGGACAAAGCCAGGGCGACCAGGGAGGCGCACAGGGCCACGGTGGGGTAGGCGCGTTTCCACGAGAACGGGATGCGGGCCGTGCCGCCGCTGCCCCAGCTCCGGAAAGCCCGCAAGGAGATCTGCAAGGTCTCCTGGATCTCCGCCGCCGTGGCGGGACGATGATCGGGATCCTTGGAGAGCAGCTTCTCGACCAGCTCTTCGGTCAGCGGGGAGATGGCCGAGCGTAGCTTGCGCACGCGCTCGAATTTGCAATCGTCGATCTTCCACAGCAGGGATGCCAGGTTGTCGGCCTCGAAGGGCCGGCGCCCGGTGCACAACTCGTACAGGAGCACCCCGAGGGAAAAGAAATCGCTGCGCGCGTCCAGGGCGTCCCCATTGATCTGCTCGGGGGACATGTAATGGGGCGTGCCCACCACGGTGCCCTGCATGGTGCGCGTATTCACGCTCATGGGCTTGGCCGCGCCGAAGTCCATCAGCTTCACCGTGCCCGTGGTGGTGATCATGATGTTCTCGGGCTTGATGTCCCGGTGCAAGATCCCCTTGATGGTCTCGCCCTCCGAGGTCTTGATCGGCACGTTATGGGCGTAGTCAAGAGCGCCGGCGATTTGCGATGCGATCCCCAGGATATCCGTTTCCCGGAGGCGCACGTGGTTGCCGAGATAGGTCCGCAGGGATTGCCCTTCCACGTATTCCATCTCGATATAGAACTGCCGGGCGATTTCGCCGGTATCGAAGACGCGCAGGATGTTGGGATGATCCAGTCGGGCGGTGAGTTGGGCTTCCTGCTTGAAGCGTTCGAAATTATCCGCGTCCTCGGCCAGGGCGGGCCGCAGGATCTTGATGACGCGATCCAGCCCGAAGTTCACGTTATGCGCGCGGTAGATGAGGGCGCTGCCGCCCTCGTTGATCTTCTCCAGGATCTTGCAATTGCCCACCATGCGCCCGAGGAAGGGATCGCCCGAGAATGGATCGACGGGAACCCCGTCCGCGAACAGGGACGGATCCGCCTGGGGCATTTGGCCCGTGGCCGGTTCGGCCTGGACGGGGATCTGCTGGGACGGGGAAATCGGAAGGATGGCCTGGGACCCGGTCGCGAAGAGCCGGTCCGGATAGGCCGGTCCCACTTCGGCTTGGCCGGGCTTGGTCGCGCCTTTGCCCAAGGCGCGGGTCTTCATGGTGGTTATGTCCTGGTCCTGATCCATGGTCCGCTTAAACTTAGTCAAGTTTCCGGACCCCTGGATCGGCCGCCGGAACCGGCCGGGCGGGGGCATCTGTTTCGGTAGACTTCCTATTTTGGGATCGGCGGGCCTCTCTCGGGAAGGCGGGTTCGCGGGAAGACGAAAGAGCCGGGCAGGTTGCATCCTTGGACGGAAATACGGAAAGCGCAGGCGGAAATTTGATCCTGGTAACGGGTGGCGCGGGAACCATGGGGCTGCGGCTGACCCGGGCCCTGATGGCCGAAGGGCATGCGGTGCGCGCCCTATGCCTGCCGGGGGATCCCGCCGCCGCGAAGGTCCGGGCCCTAGGGGCGGAGGCCGCTTTCGGCGACATTACCGACCTGGCTTCCTTGGGCCGGGCCCTGGCGGGCGTCCGCATCGTCTTCCATTTGGCCGCCGTTCTCTTGAGCCCCGGGCGGCCCGAAGTCTTCCGTCAGGTCAACGCCTACGGCACGCGGAATCTGGTCGCCGCGGCCGAGAGCGCTGGCGTTTCGCATTTCATCTACGTCTCCTCGATTTCAGTCGCCTATCCGCGCGGCAACGCCTACGCGCGCTCGAAGGCGCATGGCGAGGCGTACGTGAAAGCCTCGCGGCTGGACTGGACCATAGTGCGCCCCACCTTGGCATATGAGGACGGGGGAGCGGCCGAGTTCATGGCCTTCCTCGCCCACGTGCGGCGCGGCCGATCGGTATGGCTGCCGGCGGGCGGGCGGGCGCGCAAGAATCCCGTGCACGTGGAGGATCTCGCCGCCGGCTTCGCGGCCCTTCCCGGCAATGCCGTCGCTTACGGGAAAACCTACGTGTTTTCGGGAGACGAGTCATTGACCTTGCGCGAGATGGCCGAACTGCTCTTGGCCCGGATGGGAAGCCCCAAGCCGGTGCGCGGCTTGCCAGCCTGGTTATGCCTGGCCGCCGTGGGTTCGGCATGGTTGCTTTCGCTTGCGACGCGTCGGCCGCCCTTCTTCACCTGGCAAACCTATACCGGCCTGATCCAGGATGCGGACTTCCCGCCTGATCAGGCCCGGGCCGAACTGGGCTATGCGCCGCGCCCTTTCCGCGCGGGAGTTGCCACCCTGGCCTCGCTGCGCGATCCTTCGAGGGCCAAATGAGCTCGAGGACGACATGACGGGTCCTGCCTTGGGTATTTTCATCCCCGCGTACAATGCCGCCGGGACCTTGCCCGCGGTGATCGATCGGATCCCGAAGGATCTCTGGGCCGATATCGGGACCGTGACGGTGATCAACGACGGAAGCAGGGACGATACCGCTGCGGTGATGGAGCGGTTATGCGCCCGTTATCCCAAGCTGCGCTTGCACAATTTCGATCGCAACCAGGGCTACGGCATGGCGGTGCGCCGCGGGCTGGGGTTTTGCCGCGAGAGCGGCTGCGAATATTCCGCCTGCCTGCATGCCGACGGCCAATATCCACCCGAAAAATTGGTCCTTTTTCTGTCCCATATGCGGCGCCAGCGCGTGGACGTGCTGCAAGGCAGCCGGCACAAGGACGGGACCGCGCGGGCCGGGGGCATGCCGCGCTATAAGATCGCGGCGGGCAAGACCCTCACCTGGATGGAAAACCGCTGCTTCGGCCTGGACCTGAGCGACTACCATTCCGGTTTCCTCATGTACAGCCGGCGGGCCCTGCGTTCTATCCCCTTCGAGAGGCTAAGCCTTTACTTCGATTTCGATCTGGAAGTGATCGCTTCGGCGCGGGCCTTGGGACTGCGCATCGATGAATTGCCCATCCCCACGCGCTATGCCGGCGAGAAATCGTATCTCAATCCGGTGCGATACGGGTTCCGCGTGCTGAGGGTGATGGCCAGGTATCGGCTGGGAAAATACGCCGAAGCCGCCGGCGCTTCCCGGGCTTGACTCTTACCTTAGGTCCCACTGGATAATATCCCATGAAACCTCCCCCCATTCCCGCGGCCTTGTGCGGTAACCACGCTTGGCAACTCGATCGCGTTTACGGGCGCGGCCGCAAGGCCGAACTCGCGGCCGAGACCCTCTTGTTCCCCGAGTACGTGACCACCGCCGATTTCCCGCGCCAGGCGCAAAGCCTGGGCGGCGTGCAGGTCGCGTTTTCGACCTGGGGCATGAACGAGGAATTGGCGCGCATGCTGGCCGGCCTGCCCGACCTGAAAGCCTTCTTCTACGCCGCGGGATCCGTGCGCGCCTTCGCCAAGCCATTATTGGACCGGGGAATCATGGTGGTGAGCGCTTGGGCCGCCAATGCCGTACCGGTTTCGCAGTTCGCCCTGGCCCAGATCCTGCTTTCCCTCAAGGGTTATTTCCGCAACGCGCGCGAGGCCCGCAAGCCCGCCCATCGCGGACGCCTATTGGAAACCGATGCACCCGGCGTGATGGGGGAGACAGTCGCCTTGCTGGGCTGCGGCATGGTGGGCAAGGCCGTAGCGGGCCTGTTACGTCCCTTCCGCGTGGACGTGCTGGCGTACGACCCGTACCTCTCCGAGGGCGACGTCGCGATCTTGGGCGTGCGCCCGGCCGGCCTGGAGGAATGCTTCGCCAAAGCCTACGTTGTCAGCAACCACCTTCCCGATCTTCCCGCCACGCGCGGGCTATTGGCCCGCCCCCTCTTCGCTTCCATGCGGACGGGAGCTACCTTCATCAATACCGGCCGCGGCGCCACCGTGGACGAAGCCGGCCTGGCTTCCGTCCTGGCCGCCCGCCCCGATCTGACCGCCCTTCTCGATGTGACCGATCCCGAGCCGCCCCCCGCCGATTCGCCCTGGCATGCCCTCGAGAACGCCAATCTCACTTCCCACATCGCGGGCTCCAACGGCAACGAGGTCGTGCGCATGGCCGACTATTGCCTGGAGGAATTCCGGGCCTGGCGCGCGGGCCGGCCCCTGCGTTTTCGGGTCACCCGGGAGATGCTGGCGAAAATGGCGTGAGTGAGGACGGAATGATCGTATTGGACGGTTCGCTTGGAGAGGGTGGTGGCCAAATCCTCCGTTCCGCCCTGGCCCTTTCCTTGGCCACCGGAAAGCCCTTCCGCATCCATCGCATCCGCGCCGGCCGGAAGAAGCCGGGCCTGATGCGCCAGCATCTGACCTGCGTGAGGGCCGCGGCCCGGATCAGTTCGGCCAAAGTCACGGGGGCCGAAATCGGATCCCTAGCGCTGGATTTCCGTCCCGGCCCCATGCTTCCGGGCAAGTACGAGTTTTCCGTGGGCAGCGCGGGCAGCTCCACCCTGGTCTTCCAAACCTTGCTGCCGGCCATTATAACCACGGGCCGGTCCTTTGAGTTCAGCTTGGAAGGCGGAACCCATAATCCTGCCGCGCCTAGCCTCGACTTCCTGGAGCGTGTCTACCTTTCCAACCTCAAGGTTATGGGCGTAGAAACCTCCATCGCGGTCACGCGCCGCGGTTTTTTCCCCGCCGGGGGCGGCAAATGGACCGTCGCGGTCCATCCGGCCGAAGCCCTCAAGCCATTGAACCTTCCCGAGCGCGGGCGCCTGTTGGGGCAAACCGCCAAAATGCTCTGGAACAGGATTCCGCTCCAGGAGCCGGAGCGCATGCGCGCGCATATGTCGGAGAAACATGGTTGGAGACAGTCCGATATCGAAACCGAAGCGGCCGTTGATTCGCCCGGACCGGCCAACGTGGTGATGGCGGAGTTGCGCTATGAACATATCACGGAGATGATTACGGCGTTCAATCCCTTCGGAGCTTCCCCGGAAGCGGTATGCGATGGTTTGATGGCGGATGTGCGCCTATACCGGGACAGCGGGGCGGCGGTCGGGAGGCGGCTGGCGGATCAGCTCCTATTGCCTATGGCTTTAGGTGCGGGAGGGATGTTCCGCACCATGCCGCTGAGCTCGCATAGCCTGACCAACATCGAGACGATCGGGAAATTTCTGGAGCGGAAGATTGAAGTCCGGAACCTGGAAGGCGGGTTGACGGAAATCCGGATCCCCTGAAGCCCGGCCCAGGGTCGCGCCGGGTGCTTTTGACCCTCGCTGGCCGCAGCCGGGCAACCCTTAGGTTAGGGGCTCTTAAATTCCGGACCGGCCCTACGGCAGCACCGCCACGTAATCCGGATGTACGATGTTCCACTCCGCATCGTACACGTGGATGCGTTTGGTCGGCGCCCATTCGAAGTTATCCTTGCGTTCCACCAAGGGCCCGCCCACGAAGCTCCACATCAGGATCCCGCCTTCCAGCACCTGGTATTTGATCCCCAGGGGAGCCAGCTTTTCCCCGTACTTCCCGCTGCGATAGCCGATGGTGCAATAGAGCACCAATCGCTTACCGGGAGGAATGCCATGTCGGAATTGGTCGGCGAACTGGTATGTATCGATGGCATGCGGGAGCATGGAGACCTTCCGCTCCGCCGGCTGCCGGACATCCACCAGGATCAGATTGGTATCGTCGATGATGGTTTTCAACTCGGCGGCCTTGATCCAGGGGCCTTGGATGTCCTTATTGGCCTTCAACATGGCCACTCGCAATTTCCCCTCCAGCTTCTCGGAGCGCGAGAGGGCCTGGGCTCCCGGCGCCGACGGCAAAGCCAAGGCCAGCAGCAGGGCTGAAAGGGAAATGCCTCTCGACATCGGCATCAGGGACGAAGCACTTTGAAGGCGTGCATCCAATCGTTGCGCACGAATCCCGGAATGCACCACAGGATGCACAGGGGCTCGATGGCGCGGGCGGCGACCGCCCCGCCCATGTCCTCGGTCTCCCAACCGAACTGCGTCAGGATGGTCCGGGCTTCTTCCTTCGCCCCGGCATCGTTCCCGCAGATGAACATCGACGGCGTAGCCGACAGCTTGGGATTGACCATCAACGTCGCGCCCACGCTGGAGAAGACTTTCACGAACTTCGCCCCCGGAGCCTGTCGTGAAGAACTGAACCATGCCGTCTTTCGGGGGCGCATCGGCGATGGGATTGGTCGCATCCAGCACCGTCTTGCCAATTAGCGCCGAACCGCATTGGGCCACCACGTCGTCCGCCGCGCCGCCTTTGACCGCCAGCACGATGATCTCGCCGAATCGGGCCGCTTCCGCGAAGGTTCCCGTCGCCGCCTTACCGCCCGACTTCTGCTTCCACTCGGCCAACTTGGCCGGTTCCCGCGATCCGCGCATTACGTCGTAGCCATGCTTGAGGAATCCATTGGCCAAGGTTTCGCCCACCATTCCCGATCCCAGCACTCCGATTTTCTTCATGTTCCGGCTCCTTCGCGAGAGAGCAACCAAATTAACCTTTGTCCAAGTCCGTTTCCAGCGTGGTTGATGGATAGCTAGTTTTCACTTCCATGAGCCCCAGGGGAGCGGGAAGACATATCAACAAGCCGGATCCGGATCGGGAAGAGGACATCTTCACGGCCGAGGGCGAAGCCGCCGCGGGCACGCCCGCCGAGGTCCAGCGCCGAAAGGATTCGCCTTTGGCCGCGCGCATGCGGCCGCGCACTCTCGACGAATTCATCGGGCAGGAACATATCCTGGGGCCGGGGCGGTTGCTGCGGCGCGCCATCCAGGCCGATCAACTCAGTTCCATCATCCTCTACGGGCCGCCGGGCACGGGCAAGACCACCTTGGCCCGCATCATCGCCAATACCACCAAGGCCCATTTCATCGCCATCAACGCGGTCTTGGCCGGCGTTAAGGACATCCGCGAGGCCATCGAGGCGGCCAAGGAGACGAGGGCCCTGAGCGGCCGCAAGACCATCCTTTTCGTCGACGAGGTGCATCGTTTCAACAAGGCCCAGCAGGACGCGTTGCTCCCGCACGTGGAGAACGGCACCCTGACCCTTATCGGGGCGACCACGGAAAATCCCTACTTCGAGGTCAACAAAGCCCTGGTCTCGCGCTCGCGCATCTTCCAGCTCCGTCCCCTGGGCGAAGCGGACGTAAGCGCCGTCATCCGCGCCGCCTTGGCCGATCCCGAACGCGGATTCGGGAAGCGCAGGGTGGAGATCGATCCGGAGGCCTTGGCCCATCTGGTGCGGGTCGCCTCGGGGGACGCGCGCAGCGCCCTCAACGCCTTGGAACTGGCGGTGGAAACCACCCCGGCAGGGGATGGGGGTATCATCCAGGTTACTTTGTCGGTGGCCGAGGAGAGCATCCAAAGGCGCGCCGTCCTCTACGACAAGGACGGCGACACCCATTACGACACCATATCCGCCTTCATCAAATCGGTGCGCGGCTCCGATGCCGATGCTTCCCTGTATTGGCTCGCCAAGATGGTATACGCCGGCGAGGACCCCCGTTTCCTGTTCCGCCGCATGCTCATCCTCGCCTCCGAGGACGTCGGCCTCGCCGATCCCAACGCCTTGGCCGTGGTCTCCGCCGCGGCCCAGGCCTTCGACTACGTGGGCCTCCCGGAAGGCCAATTCCATCTGGCCCAAGCCTGCCTATACCTGGCCTCCGCGCCCAAGAGCAACACCACCATGGCCTATTACGATGCGCTGGAATCGGTGCGCCAGGAGCAAGAGGACGAGGTCCCCGATCATCTGAAGGACGCCAGCCGCGACGGGGCCGACTTCGGGCATGGGCAAGGCTACCAGTATCCGCATGCCTTCCGCGATCATTGGGTCGCCCAGCAATACCTGCCGTCCTCCCTGCAGGGCAAGGTCTTCTACCAGCCCAGCGATTCCGGCTACGAGGCCGCCATCCGCGATCGCGTGGCGCGCAACCGCGAGGCGCAAATGGAAGCGGCGGAACGGGAGCGCCAGGAATCCGCGCCGCCGAAAGCCGGGTCCGGATCGGCCGCATCGTCCATGACCGCTCGATCGCGCAGCCCCAAGGCAGGTTCCTGGCTCGACCGGGCCGCGGCCCAAACCGGCGAGACCCTTAAAAAGGTCCGCGACGAAATCTTCCGGCTGGCCGCGGTAAAGCGCGACAGCCTGGTGCTCGATCTCGGCGGAGGCACGGGTTTTCTTACCTGGGAGGCTTGCCGCCGCGCACCGGCCGGGGGCGTGTGGTCCCGCTGCGAAGATGCGGCCCAACGCTCTACTATGGAAGAATGGGCCCGCCATCTGGAGGTGTTGGCGCGCCCAGAGCTGGTAACCGCGAGCCTGTCCGACCTGCCTAAAGCCCTGGCCGCCGTCGCCGAGCCTCCGCGCTTCGACGCTTGGGTCGGCCTGGAAATCCTTCGCTTACTTCCCGATCCGCAAGCGTGGCTCGCGGCCATGTCTCCCTTCGCGGCCCCGGGCGCCCGTCTGGTCTGGGCCGAGCCTAATCCCGGACGATCCCAAAGCTTAGGGGCCTATTTACCGCCCGCGCGCGTGGGCCCATCCTTGTCGGCCAAGCTCGTGGAGATAGAAACGGCCTGGCGGGCGCGCCTGCCGTCATCGCCCCTCGAAGCGGTGAAGTCGGCCTGGGCGGGGCCTGCGAACGCTTCCCTGGCCCAGCGGGACATCTCCGCATTACGGCATTTCACGCCATCCCAAATCCGTACCTGGTTCCCCGAAGCCGGCCGTCGCCCGGAAAGCCTGCTGGCCGCCTTCGCGCAGGCCTTGACCCCATCCGAAAAATCCCAAATCGAAGGCGCCCTCGCCGACGTTTTCCAAGGCTCGGGCGCGGAATGGCGGCAGGGATACGATTTTCTTATTATCGTTTTCCCGGAACGGCCGTAGATTCCGCCCAGGGAAATCGGGAAGGCGGAAAACGCCTTCCAGCCATTACCCTCCGAAAGGCCCGTTCATGCCCCGCACCTTGCCTGCCTCGAAATGGATCCAGACCGCGGGCCATTGGCTCGACAATTCCCTCCGCGGCGTGCGGCATCCCTTCTACGCCTCCTTCAAGGTCACGAACCGCTGCGCCTTCACCTGCTCATTTTGCAATATATGGAAAATGGACAAGCACGATCTCGATACCGAGACGCAGCTTAAAATCTTGCGCAACCTGGGGCGCTCCTCGGTTATCCTGGTCAGCTTCGAAGGCGGCGAACCCTTGTTGCGTAAGGACATTAAGATTTTGCTGGAGGAGGCCCGGCGGCAGCCCTTCTACGTGATGTTCACCACCAGCCAACGCAATCTGATTAAGTACCCCTGGAAGGAATACGCAAGCTTCATCGATTTCCTGGAGATCAGCATCGACGAAGGCCACGAGAACCTCGCCCTCTTCGATCAGCTCAAGGAGATGTGCGGTTTCGGGATGGACGTGACCGTGCAGACCGTGGTGCGCGACGAGGATCTATCCGTAATGGAAGAGAAGGTGAAGCTCAGCCGCGCCGCGGGGGCGCGCATCCTGCTCATGCCCGCGGTGGAGCTGGAAGAGGCCATCCATGCCTACCCGCCCTTCCAGAGGTTCGAGGCGGCGGTGAAGCTGCTCAAGAAGAAGTATCCCGCGACCATCATCACGCCCAACGGCTACTTCCGGCGCGTGCGCATGAAGCGCGGCGGCTGCCAACCCGACAGCCTGGTCATCAACGCCGACGGAACCTTGGCCTATCCCTGCCGTCCGCGCGAGGATCACGCCATCCGCATGGACCTGGTCGATCTGAAGACCTGGCTCAAGACGAGCGAAGCGGAGGAGGCCCGGGCCACTATGTCTTCTTGCGAGCGCCAATGCGGTTGGTACCAATACTTCGCGACCCCGGCCTTCAGCAGCCTGCGGGATCTGCCGGACGCGCTGCGGCCGTATTTCAACAGCTTTTTCGGACGGGGCTGAAGGGCTCCCCGCTTTAGCGCGGATTCGCCGAAGTCACCACCGGCCGCACCCGCGCCCGGGCGGGGGCCCACCGTAACGCGTCGGTGACGTGCCAGGCGTAATACCTCTTGCGGGCGGAGCTCATGGGCGAATCCTCGATCATCGCCAGGCAGGAATCCCGCAAGGTCTTCAGCGCGGCCAAGGCGGCCTTCGGCGGCTTCTCCCCGGGTTCCAGGCTGTCCTCCAGCGCGCGCTTGCTCCGCATGCCTTCGATGAATCCGGGATAGAAGGCGTAGTCGCGGAGGCCGAAGGACGTGTCGGGGGCGTAGCGGCGTTCCGGCGTCGGGTCCAGCAGGGTGTATTGCCAACGCACCAGGTTCCCGTAGCGGAGATTGGCGAAATCCGAGGAGCCGCAAGCCGTGATGCGGGCGGCCAGGACCGGGCGCGCATCCGGCGCGAAGAAGCTGTCCGGATGGAAGCAAATGTTCTCGTCGTTCTCCAGGAAGGCGTAATAGGAATTGCGCGGGTAGGCGGATTCCAGGCTGCGGAATATCTGCCGCTTCTCGCGGGCGAGTTCCTCATCGTACGGGGAAAGGAATTGGATCAGGAAAAGCTGGCTCGATACCGGCGTGTACTGGCCATGATAGGCGCTGACGCGCAAGGCTTCCAGGCCCGCCTTCATGGATACGCTGCGGCCGACGATCTTGAGGGTGGCGCGTACGAAGAGGGGCGCGTTGGCGGCGGTGCAATTGAAGATGCCCGTCCCCAGGTAGCTGTCCTTGAGGCGGGCATCCGCCGTGCGCGCCTTCTCCAGCAGCTTGAGCGCCTGGAATCCGTCGGACAGGGCCTGGCTCGGGTTCCCATGGATCTTCAAGGTGGCGGTGAAGCCCCGGATGCCGCCCAGGATCAGCAGATAGGTGGGATGGCCGGGCGTCCGCTTGAGCGCCTCCTGGCAGGCGTAACTTCCCTGTTCCGTCGCGCGGCGGATGGATTCCAGGAGGGCTTCCTCCTCGTCCCCGTCGGCGAAGTCCCCGTTCTGGTAACGCATGACGTCGATGGCCAGGGAGAGCAGTTGGGAAAGGGGCGGCAGGCTTTTGGCGGTTTCGAGATCGCGGAGGTCGGCGAGGGTCTTATGGGCGCGCTTGACCTTACCGGAGTAGGCTTGGACCAGGGCGGCATGCGCCAGTTCGCTTTGCTGGCCGGAGATGTCGGGATACAGGTCGTAGCCCGGGACCCCTTGGGGAGCGTCCGTTTCGGCGCGCGCGGCCTCCGCATCCCTGCCGGCTTTGGGCTGGTCAGGGGCGTCGGCCCGGAGCGGCGAGTGGATCAGGAAACAAGCGAGGATCGAGGCGGAATATAAAGAGGCGCGCATTTTGATTATTTTCAGGAGCAGGCGGAACGGGACGGCTTTTGTCGGATAAAGATAGCAATCATACGAAATATCCCTTCGCGGTGGTCCGCCTGCTGGGAGCCTGGCGGACCTTGTCCGCCAAGGGCCAGGCGGCTTTGGCGCACTTGCACCGGGCCGGCATGGATCAGAACCTCCGCTGGACGCGTAAATTCGCGGCCCGCCTGCTCCGCGTCCTGGTGCTGGCGGGGATGAGCTTTCCCGTCAACCAGATCCCGGTGCGGGCCAGCGCGCTTACCTACACGTCCATTCTATCATTCGTGCCTTTCGCGATCATCCTTTCTTCCGTGGCGGGACGGTTCGGTTACCTGGACATCCTTTCCCGGCTGATCATCTCGATGGCCGATTCGCTCAACCTCGATCTCAACCTGGATCCCATCCTGAACGTCATCGAGTACGCCCAGAAGATCGACTTCCAGCGTTTAGGCCTGTTCGGCAGCCTGGGGCTCCTCTTCGCCTTCTTCCTGTCCATGAGCAATATCGAACTGGCTTTCGATCATATCTGGGACATCCGCAAGGACCGGAACTGGTGGCGGCGCATCCGGGAATACACGCCCTTCCTATTGCTGCTCATCCTGATCGTGGTGGCCGCCGGTAACGTCCTGCTCAGGTACCGATCCTTCCTGACCGTCAAATTCTCGGGGGCGCCGATGTCGGGCCTGGTGCAGGAAACCGTGATCGTGTTGAGCACGGTGGCCGTGGTCGGGTTCCTTTGGCTGGCCCTGGTCCTGCTCTTCTACATCATCCCCAATACCCGCGTCCGCCTGTTCCCGGCCATGCTGGCCGCCACGCTTTCCACCGCGGCCATCTACGGGCTCACGCGCGCCCTGGTGCTGGCCCCCGGCCTCTTCCTGTCGCGCAACAATTTCATCTACGGATCGCTGGCGATTTTCCCTGTCGTCCTGTTGCTCATCTATCTCACCTGGACCATCGTATTGTACGGCGCCGCGGTTGGTTTCATCTACCAGCGCTTGTACCATGCCCGCGACAAGACCTCGGCGCCTTTGGCCAACGATAGCGAAGCCTTCCATCGCCTGGAGCGCGAGGTATTGGACGTGCTCAAAGCGGTCTATACGTTGTCGGGAAGCAATGCGGCGAATGGCCGGGTATCGGTGCCCATAGCCCTGCTGGCGAACGAATTGTGGGACGACGAGGCCAGCGTGGAGCGTCTCGCCGGACCTTTGGTGGACCTAGGGCTATTGGCCCGCCGACGCATCCGGAGCGGCGCGGTGTATGCGCCGCGCAAGCCCATGGAAGAAGTCGATCTGACCGGCATCCATTACTTGTTGCTGCGGCTCGATCCCAAGGGAACCGGCATGTTGGGTTCCCTCACGGCCTGGGACGAGTTGAAACATACCATGGGCGTTCTCTACTCTTCCGGTAAGCGGCATCCGCCCCTGTATCTCGGCACCGTACTGGCCCCGCGGGCCCCGCAGCGCGATTGATGGCGCAGCATTGGGGGGCCTGGACCTATCCGGTCCTGTTCCTGGCCGGAATCGCCGTCGCTTTCATCAATTCGGTTTCCGGCGGCGGCTCCACCTTGAGCTTGCCCTTGCTCATCTTCCTGGGGCTTCCCGCCGCGACCGCCAATGGGACCAATCGCTTGGGCATTTTGCTGGGATCGTTATCCTCCTTGTTGGCCTTCCGATCGCAGGGGATATTCCTTCCGCGCCTGGCCCTGCGCGTTGGCGGCCCGGCCATGGCGGGCGCATTGGCGGGCTCCCTCATCGCCGTGCGCCTTCCCGATCGGGTATTCAATCCCATCTTGGCTTGCGTGGTACTGTTCGTGGCCGCCATGACCTTCCGCGGCCACGGGGCGCAGGCGGACGGGGGCCAGGAGCCGGCCCTGCGCGGCGATGCTTTGGCATTGCTCGCCTACCTGGGCATCGGGTTCTACGGCGGCTTCATCCAGGCCGGTTCGGGCCTGATCATGATCTTCGCCTTCACTCGCCTCGGGAACCTGGACATCTTCCGGGCCAACGCCCTCAAGGTCTTCAACACCGTCTTGTTCATCTCGGTGTCCCTGGCTGCTTTCGCCGCCGCGGGCCGCATCGATTGGCCCATGGCCGCGGCTCTGGCCGCGGGCAACCTGTTGGGCGGATGGCTGGGCAGCGTAACCCAGCTCAGGCGCGGCGAGAAATGGGTGAATCGCTTCGTGCTTTGGAGCGGGGTCGGGGTGGCGGCCAAGCTCTTATGGGACAGTTGGTCCGCTTGGACGCGCTAGGAACGCGACTTGCCCTTCCGGCGGGTCCGTTCAGTAGCGCAAGGTGAGTTCGGTGCTCAAGGTCGGCGCCGACAGGGACTCGCCCGATTGGCTCTTCCAATCCTCCACCCACAGCCATCCTGCCGCCCCGCTCAGTTCCACGAAGCGCCGCCAACGCCAGGTGGCGCCGGCCGAAAGGGCGTTGCGAGTTTCCACCGTGCCGCCCAGGAATTCCTTGCGGGTCCCGTCCAGCGCATCATTGTGCCAGTCGAAAATCGAGGTGCCCCGATCCACGGCGTTCCGCTGCATGAAGGCGTAGTCCAGACGCAAATCGAGATCGGCCCCCAAAGCGTGCTCCCAAGCGGCCCGCAAGGCGTGGGAATCCGGGGGCAGGGAACTGCCGAGCAGGGCCCCGAAGTTCTGGAATTGCCGGCCTTGCTTGCGATGGGTGAACAGCCACGGTTCCACGCGGGCGTATTCGATTTGCAAAATCGATCCGGCCAGGGGGAAGCCGGCGATCTCCCCGCCCAAGGAGAACGCGTACTTGTCGCCCCAGAAATCCAGATCCCATCCGCTCCAATCGTCGAGGAAGAGCTCGCCGAAGACGCGGGCATGCCCGGGCAGCAGCACTTCGAGGTCGGCGCTGAGGGCGGAGTTGTCGCGATCCCCCAGCTCATGCTCGGCGTATTTCAGCGGCACCAGGGGGATGACGTAGGTCCAGTCGAGGGGCCGGCCCCCGGTCGCCACCATCTCCGAGAGGCCCAGCCCGATGCGATCGACGGGCCGCCATTCCAGGCGATGCGCGATCAGGTAGGCGAGCGAATCGCTCCAGAGCCCGGTGCGTTGGGCGATGACCTTGGTGTAGAGGAAGCGGCCCGCGCGCACGGAAAGGCGGGCCTGGGTCATGGGGGCGGCCTCGCCCGGGCGACGGTAACCGTCGCGGTACCTCCCGGGATTCGGGGTACCCAGGAAGCCCGCGGAATCGTTGGGCGGCAGGGAATCCTGGACCCAGAACCAAGGTTGCCTGGACAAGGTCGCGTGTTGCCAAAGGCCCGGTCCCCATTGGTTCCAGTCCGCCCCGAATTCGGCCCGCAAGTCGGGCTGCTCATAGCCGATCACAGTACGGAAGGCGTCGAAGGTACCCTCGGTGCGGGGCACGCCTTGTTTGCCGATGCGATCGGTATTGTAAGGCTGGCCCCGTTGGGGATCGTAGTTCTCGACGAAGCGTTCATGCAGGGAGCGCTCTTGCCCCGCGTTGGCGTAGGTCAGGAATTGCAGGTGCTCCTTGAAATCGCCTTCGGCCTTGGCGGTGAGAGTTCCGAAGCCATAGGTGCGGGCCTTGGGAAGGGAGTCCGCCACATACACCGCGCTGAAATCCTCGGCCCCGATCGCCACGCGGAAGGAGGAATCCCGGAAGCCCAGGCGATGGAAACGGCCATCGCGGTTTTCCAGGCCGCCGAACTCCTCGCGGAAGCCATCCAGCCGCCGGCGTTCCCAATCGGGAATTCCATCCGAACGCGCCGCTTCCTCAAGCAGGTTGGCCGCTTCGGATTTGGCGATGGGCAAGGTCGTGAGATGCCCGGGCGGGATGCGCCCCTCCAATTCCAGACGGCGCAGGAAGGGATAAACCGGGCTCGCGATATCGAGGGGGACGGCATGGGACAAGGGAACGGCCATGAATGCGGCCATGAAGAAGGCCAGGCGGAAAGTGGGAGCGCGCGCGGCAAAACGGAACATCCGCGAAAAGATAGTACCTTGGGGGGCCATGGAAACGCGTGCAACCAGGCGGTTCGCGTCGGCCTTACTCTGCATAGCGCGCTTACGGTTCTTCGCGCGCGCCGCCAGCGTGGCGCTTCTTCCCGTACTGACAGGCTGCCTCTTCGAAACCTCCACTCCCGATCCGCTTACGGCACATACGCTCGCCTACAGGCTGGAAGCGGGACCGGGCCATGCCTGCCGCATCTCCGTCCGCATCGATGCCTGGCCCCCGGGCGCACCCAAGCTATTCCAAGCGCCAGTCTATTACGCGGACAATCCCGTCCTTCCGGTTCCGGGCCTGCGCGCTTCCGATCTGGACGTACGCGATGCCTCGGGCCGGAAATTGGCGGCCCGCGATTCCGTCTCCGGGACGCCCGCGGACGGGAATTTGATACTCTTGCCGGAGGCGGCGCGCGTTTTCTCCTATGCCGTCGATTTGGCGCCTTCCGATCCGGATCGCTTCGGGCTTCCGGCCCCGGGGTTGGCCCCCGGCGTGGACGCCATCGATGGGGCTTATTTCTTCGTGCTTCCCGTGGTGGAAGAAGGGGTGGCGGCGCGCTGGCGCGCTCCCATGCGTCTGTCCCTGGACATCGCGGCTCCGGGCCGTTCCCTCGTCGGCAGCGATCCCCATCGCGACTTGGACGATCCCTATGAACTGATGTTCCTGCGGGCGGTTTTGGATCCCCTCCGCATGCTTACGGTTCCGATCCGCGGTCATCAATTAACGTTTTATGCCGCTTCCGACTCGGCTTTCGATATGCCTTTGCTCTCCGAAATATTCGCCAATTGCCTCGGCGCCGTGGAAGACAGCCTCATGCCCCTTACGGTTAGCAACTACTTCCTCGGGGAGTTCCCGACTTTCTCCGGGATCGAAGGCATACAAGGCTACTGGTTCAAGGCGGATGGCTACCAACTACCCCAGGTGCACACCCATGAATTGATCCACACCTTCGTCGGGATTTATCATGGTGATCTCGAAGATCCCTGGTGGAAAGAGGGCATGACGAATTACCTGGGCCTGCTGCTCCCCTTGCAGGTCGGCTTCATCAACGATTCGATCTTCGCCGCCACCGCGCTCGCCGATCTCGGCGGCAAGGCTGCCGTGCGCGACCTGCCCCTGTCTTCCCCCGCCATCCGCACCCGTCTCTTCCTCCCCCTCGATTCGGCCTGGACGGATCCGCAGGATCCCCTGGGCTTCCCGGACCTGGTGTACGGGAAAGGGGCGCAAGCCTCCATGATCCTCGACCGCTGGATCCTGGAGCATTCGGGGGGACGGAAATCGGTTTACGATTTGGTGCGCGCCCTGGTCCGCCTGCCTACCCCGGGCTTCACGCGGTCGCAATTCGTGGCGGCGACGGAATCGGTCGCGGGAGCCCCGGCCGAGTCCTTTCTGGCTTCCCTTCTTGATCAACCCGGGGCCTTTCCCCCGGACAGCTTGCGCGCGACCTATCTTGCCCTCAGGGCCATGGGCCGCTTCGGCCCGGGTGGCGGCAAGTCGCCGGTCCCGGGTATCGAGCCGCCCGCGGCTAAGCGCGGACCTCCAACCGTAACTGGCACGTTACCCTTAGGAGTCAAACTGTGAACGGTCTCGAGCAAGTGGAGCGCCTGAAGCGGAAGCATAGGCTGTGGGTCATCCTGAACGGTGTCCTCGGCGCGGGCCCGATCTTCGCGGCCATAAATAAGGTGCGCCCCATCCTTTCCGACGGGTATGGGGGCGACTTGCTCCCGACCCTTCTGCCCGAAGCCTTGGCGTCGCACTACAACGCGATCCTGGCGGGGCTCCTCGCCCTGCTCGTCCTCAGCGAACTGGCCCGTCGCCGGTTCTACCGCAAGCATCAGGCTGATCTCCAACTTTAACGTTCCCCGTCAGGGAGGAGGAAACCATGAAAATACACTACGGCTACCTGCTTCTGTTTTCGGCCATTGCGTTATGCCTCGCTACCGGCCTGGCCTACGCGGATTGCGCTTCGCCCGCCTTCACCACATCGGATCCGAACGGCGGTTGGAGCACCGGGGGCTATTACGTCCACAACAACATGTGGAACAGCGACGTTACCCTCGGGCCGGAAACCCTCACGGCCTGTTCCTACCATGATTGGTACGTGGTTTCGAACCAGACGAACGAGGCCGGGGCCGTCAAGACCTATCCCAACGTCCACAAGGACTACGACAAGACCCCGATCAGCTCCTTCAAATACCTTACCACCGCTTTCGCGGCGACCAGTCCCCATGTCGGCATCTACGATGTCGCCTACGACATCTGGCTCAACGGCGTGGCCACGGCCGGGTCCAACGAAATCATGATCTGGACCGAGAACTATAAGCAGGTTCCCGCCGGAACCAAAGCGGATACCATCACCCTAAGCGGGCATGCGTTCAACGTCTGGAAAACCAAAGACAATTCCTATATCGCATTCGTCCCCGTAACCGTAATGGCCTCCGGCACCATCGACCTGCTCGCGCTTTTCAATTGGACGGTAGGGAAGGGCTGGATCCCCTCCAGCTCGACCCTCGGCCAGATCTGCTTCGGAGTCGAAATCGTAAGCACCAACGGCGCCGACGCGAAATTCACCTTCTCGGACTTCTCCATCAATACAACCCCGTCGAACGGAATCGTCACGCAATCGCCCACCAAAGCGACCAAAACCACCATGGCCTTCGGGTACTACACCCTCACCGGAAAACGCATCCACGGACCGCGCAGACCGGACTCCATCAAACCGGATTAACCCCACCCCGACCGGACTTAATTAACCCCATTAGTTCCTCACCCCACGAACAGAACGCCCGCGATCTCCCAGGCGCGGGCAACAGCCATGACAAGCCACAGACAGGCCGAACCAAGCGCCCCCAATTCTCTCTCTACACGTTCGAACAACGTGGATGCCGAGGGGCCGCCGAGGTGAGCGAGTCTTATGGGGAGCGGTCGGACGGGCGGGTGCGGGGCTGCGTTCCGGCGAGTTGCAAGCGTCGCAGATTGAGGAAGGGAAAAGATCCCCGGAACAGAAAGCCCGCGCTCTTCAAATGCGCGGGCGACCCCTTCCTCAAGCTGCGGAACGACCGAGGCGTTCGATAGCGCCGCATCCGAGCCGGAACGCAGACCCGCCCCCGCCCAGACCCACCTCTATCTTAAGTCTCGTAGCACTTCATGATCCCCTCTTCCATCCACTTGTAATCCCCGTTCATCATGCACTTCGCGATCTTATTCGCCTGCCGATCGTCGTTATCCGACACCGCGGCGAACGCCGCATCGATGCGTCGGCGGGCTTCCTTGCAGAAGAAGCTCGCCAGATGGACGTAGTGGGGGTTCTTCGGGTCCTGCTCCGTGCGCAGCTTGGCCAGGGCGCAGGTGGAGGCCATCGCGAATAGCTCGGTCCCGATGTCAACGAAGCGGCCGAGCAGGGCCTGCTTGCGTTCCAGGGTATTCTGGTACATGCCC